>JAFVWG010000295.1 GCA_017501805.1 Oscillospiraceae bacterium | reverse complement strand
GTCCGACGCACCGCGCCAAAGGCTCCCTTGTGCAAAGGGAGCTGTCAAAACCGCAGGTTTTGACTGAGGGATTGTCCATTTGATCGTGCCGCAGGCACACCGCACTTCTTCACTATTACCTATTCCTTATTACCTGAAAAAGACGGAAGCCATCGGCTTCCGTCTTTTTCATATTTCTCTTCTTCCTTCGAGGGCACGGATCAGCGTGACCTCGTCGGCGTATTCCAGCTGACTGCCCACGGGGATGCCGTTTGCAAGCCGCGTCACCTTCACGCCCATCGGGCGCAGCAGGCGGGAAATGTACATCGCCGTCGCTTCGCCCTCGGTGTCGGGGTTGGTCGCCATAACGACCTCGCGCACATCCGTCTCCTGCATCCGAAGCAGCAGCTCTCGGATACGGACGTCGTTCGGACCGACGTGGTTGAGCGGGGAGATCACACCGTGCAGCACGTGGTACGTGCCCTTGTACTCCCTTGTGCGTTCCATCGCGGCGACGTCCTTCGCCTCCGCAACCACGCAGATCAGTCCGCGGTCACGCCGCTCGTCGGCGCAGATAGGGCAGGTGTCGGTATCGGTAAAATTCTGACAGATGGGACAGGTTTTCACGGTTTTCTTTGCGTCCGTGATGGCGTCGGCAAATGCAAGCGCCTCTTCTTCCGGTCGGCTCAGGATGTAATATGCCAGCCGCTGCGCCGTCTTGCTGCCGATGCCGGGCAGCTTGGCGAATTGCTCCGTCAGCCGCTCCACCGCATTGGAATCGACCTTCATCAGAACAGCCCGCCCAGATTCAGTCCGCCGGTCAGCTTGGACATCGAAGCCGCCTGCTCTTCATCCGCCTTGCGCATCGCCTCGTTGACCGCGGCAATGATCAGATCCTGCAGCATTTCAACATCTTCGGGGTCGACTGCCTCGGGATCGATCGCAAGGGCTTTCAGCTCGTGCTGACCGTTCACCTCAGCCTTGACCACACCGCCGCCTGCGGCAGCCTCGAAGGTTTTGGTCTGCATCTCTTCCTGCATTCTGAGCATTTCTTCCTGCATCTTCTGGGCGCGCTTCATCATCTGCATCTGGTTCATGCCGCCCATCGGCATACCGCCGCGATATCCGCCTTTTGCCATTTTGAAAACTCCTTTTCCGCATATGCGGTTATTCTTCGATTTTGATAATGTCGTTGTGCTGCTTGCCGAAGCGAAGCAGATCCTCCAACGGATCGGCGGCATTTCCGCCGCGTTTTGCTTTGCCGATCTGTACGCGGACCTCGTCGCCCAAAAGGAACGATGCCTTTCGGGAAAGGAGCTGCAGCACATCGCTCGTCACGATCTTCTCCAAAAATGCGTTGTCCGTCTCCAGATAGACCGTATCGCCCTGCCGCACGGTACGCATTTCAGCACGGGCGTTGAGCAAGCCGCGCAAAGGCTGTGGGATCTCTCCCGCAACACGGGCGCAAAGCTCCGGCCAGAAGTTGTCCGGAATCCCGTTCGTGGGTTTTTGCGGCTGCGCCGGCTTTTGCGGAGCAGGCTCTTCCGCGGGTGCGCGTTCGGGTTTCGGCTGTTCGGGCTGTTCCCTCGGCGGCTCCTCCGCCTTCGGCTTCTTTGCCGCGCTTTTCGCAGCGGGAATTCCCGAGGCGAACGCCTCCTCCAGCTTTCCGATTCTCGCGCTGAGCGCCTGCGCATCCGTCGCAAGAGACGGCTCGCACAGCTCCATCAGACACAGCTCGACCTCCAGACGGCGGTTTGCTCCTCCGTAGAAGTTCGCGGCAGTCCGCTGCAGCACGGTCGTGATCCGCAGAAGCTGCGCGGGTGAAAGCTTCTCCAGCAGCGCCGCGCGCTCCGTGGGCGTGCTGACACCGGTCACCAGCTCCGCTCCGGTTTTCGGTGCGGGTTTCAGCACGAGCAGATCGCGTGCAAGCAGGCTCAGCTCTCCGAGGAATGCGGAAAGATCCTTGCCCGCCTCATACAGCTCGGAAAAGAGCGTAAGCGCCCGCACCGCGTCGCCGTCCGCCATCGCGTCCAGTATCTGCACGGTGTTTCGCGAGCCCGCAAGTCCCAGCGTCTCGCAGACGGACTCCTCCGTCACAGCGCCGACGGAAGCGCACTGGTCCAGCAGACTGACCGCGTCGCGCAGAGCGCCGTCGGCCATACTTGCCAGAAGCTCCGCAGCCTCCGGCTGCAGCTCGATGCCCTCCTGATAGGCGATATAATTCAGCCGTGCGGCAACGTCACCCGACCGCAGACGGCGGAAGGAAAAGCGCTGGCAGCGCGAGAGGATGGTCGCGGGGACCTTGTGAAGCTCCGTGGTCGCCAGGATGAACAGCAGATGCGGCGGCGGCTCTTCCATAATTTTAAGCAGCGCGTTAAACGCCGCGGTCGAGAGCATATGCACCTCGTCGATGATATACACGCGCCGCTGCACCTGCGCGGGCGTGTAGACCGCCTCATCACGCAGATCGCGGATCTGATCCACGCTGTTGTTGGAGGCGGCGTCGATCTCCATCACATCCACACAGCTGCCGGAGTCGATGGCACGGCAGGCCGTGCAGGCATTGCAGGGATTGCCGTCCTGCAGATCGAGGCAGTTGACGGCCTTTGCGAGGATCTTCGCGCAGGTGGTCTTGCCCGTGCCGCGCGTTCCGGTGAAGAGATAGGCGTGGCTCAGCTTGCCGGACTGCAGCTGCGCCTTGAGCGTCTGCGTTACGCCCCGCTGCCCCACGACATCTTCAAAGGTCCGGGGACGATATTTCCGATATAATGCCTGATACATCCGAAGACCTTCCTTTCCGGTCATTTTATTCAGTATAGCATAAAAACCGCCTGTGGCAAAGAGAAAAATTCCGTCCTCCGGCTTCCGGAGGACGGAATTTCATATTTCGGTACCGATCCGCTCGTATTCAGCGCTCCGACCTTCGGCACGACCGCACACCCGACTTCGAAAATGCGTCCTGCCCGTTGCTTTCGTCTTCGACTCAGAGGCGGCATCCCCGCGGCACACGAAACGCTCCGCTTAATGCTGCTCGGTTCCCCGCCTGACATGGTTCACGGTGTTCCGTTGCGCGAGACCGACTCGTCAACACCGAAGGGTCGAAAGACAGACGACAAAACACAAGTCCTCAGTCGGGAATTCATCCCCGCTGCAGCGGATTGCGGGTACAGGGCACCGCTAACTCCCCGACTAGTGCAGTCTTGCCGAAGGCCGGCATCGCGTCCGCACGGCCGATCAGTCCATTTTTCTTTCGATAAAGTCCACGAGTTCGCCGACTGTAGCAACCTTTTCGTCCAGCTCCAGCTCCACGCCGAGATCGGCTTCGAGGTCCATCACCATTTCGACGGTGTCCAGAGAATCGATGCCGAGGGACTCGAAGGTCGTTTCCATCGAAATTTCGTCTGCCGGAACATCCAGCTGTTCAGCCAGATACGCAGCGATTTTTTCAAACATACGTACTACCTCCGTAATTGTTTTTGCTCGCACCCGGTATCGCCTCCAAAAAAGCAACCGGATACGTTGATAATGATACGATTTTTTCTGCCGTTGTCAAGTAGGAAATCTTCCGCGGCTCAAAAGCCCTCCAGCGGACGGCGGTTTGCGGGGCTGTGCAGCTTGCGGAGCGCCTTGTGCTCGATCTGACGGACTCGCTCGCGCGTGACATTCAGAAGCTGTCCGACTTCCTCCAGGGTATGCACCCTGTCCCCCTCCAGTCCGAAGCGCAGACGGAGCACACGCTCCTCGCGCGGCGACAGCCGCTTGAGCACCATATCCATCTGCTCCCGCAGCATAAGCTTAGCGGTCTCCTCCGCAGGCTGCGGCGTGTGGTCGTCTTCGAGCATCTGCCCGAAGTTGCTGCTTCCGTCGTCGTTGTTCGCGGGGGCTTCCAGAGAGATCGGCTCGCGGGTAAGGCTCAGGATCTCCTCGACCTTTTCGCTCTTCATATCGAGCTGTTCGGCGATCTCCTGTGTGGTCGGCTCCCGTCCCAGCTCCTGCATAAGCAGGCGGCTCGTGCGGGAAATGCGGTTGATGGTCTCCATCATATGCACGGGAACGCGGATGGTGCGTCCCTGATCGGCAAGTGCGCGGGAGATCGCCTGTCGGATCCACCAAGTGGCGTAGGTGGAGAATTTATAGCCGCGCGCATAGTCGAATTTCTCCACCGCGCGGAGCAGTCCGATGTTTCCCTCCTGCACCAGATCAAGCATCGACAAGCCGCGTCCCATGTGCCGCTTGGCAACGGAAACGACCAGCCGCAGATTTGCCTCGATCATACGTTTTTTCGCTGCGGGATCGCCCTCGCGGACACGTTTTGCGACCTCAAGCTCCTCCTCGGGGCTGAGGAGGCTGATCTTACCGATATCGCGCAGGTACATCTTTACGCTGTCATCGGTCTGCGTTTCTTCGGGGATGGCGAGATTCTTCTCCTCTTCCTCCTCGTCCTGTTCGATCTCCTCAAGCTCCTCGGCGGAAGGATCTGTCTCCTCCTGCGGTTCTTCCGGGATCATCCGAAGCTCGGAAAGCTCGATCACGATCCCATCCTTTTCAAAGAGATCAAACACCTGCTCGATCTGTTCCTCCGAAGCACCGATGGTGTCCATCGTTTCCATCAGGCTGCGCGAGGACACACAGCCGGTGCGTTTGGCTTTTCGGTACAGCGCAAGCAGCAGTGCGCTGTCTGTTTCGTTCCAGTCCATTGCGCGGATCGCTTCCGGCATATTTGCCATACTCTATCCTCCGTAATGTTTCTCTCTCATACGCTCGTGCGCCTGTCTGAGGCGGTCTTCCGCAGAAACCTGCGTTTTCTCGTATTCTTCCCGAATTACGCCCACATAGTCCTTGAGCGCCGTTTCGGACACCAGCGTCTGTTCTTTTTGGATCACGCCCGACAGGTGCGCGATCTCTTCTCTTGCAAAGCTTTCTCCGAGTGCGGCGATGCCGACGCTCCTGCCCTGCTCAAACTGCGTGCGCCAGATCGCAAACACACGTCCGAACAGCGGAACGGAGAAGTGTTCCGGCGTGAGCTGCACCTGTGTGAACAGCTCCGGCTCACGGAGCAGCAGCCGCAAAAGCCCTTCCTCCGCCACTGCACTGCGAAGATTCGCATAGCGCAGTGCGCGCTCATCGGGCTGTCTGGAGTTTGCGACCTCCAGATTCTTTTTTTCCTCGCGTTTTTTCTGCTCCGCCCTGCGTCTGCGGAAGTTCTTCTCCACCTCGGTCTTCAGCGCCGTGGGAGAGATCCCGGCGGCCTCCGCCGCACGGATCGTGTACAGCTCCCGCTCCACGGCATTGGGCAGTCCCGCGAGGAACGACGCCGCCTCCTTCAGAAAGGCGACCTTCTGATCGTCCTGCGTAAGATCGTACTTGCGCTGCATCGCACCGAGCAGATATTGCGCGCGGTTTTCCGAATTGTTCAGCAGCCCGCGGAACGCATCCGGACCGTATTTTTTCAAAAATTCATCGGGATCCTTCGCGCCCTGCATTTTGAGAATGCGAACGCTGAGCCCGGCCTTTTCCAGGATCGGCGCGGCGCGGCGCGTGGCATTCTGTCCCGCCTCATCACCGTCGTAGGTCAAAATGACCTTCTGCGTGTATTTGGAGAGCAGATTCGCGTGTTCCTCGGTCAAAGCCGTGCCGAGCGATGCAACCGCGCAGTCAAAGCCGAACTGGTGCAGGGAGATCGCGTCCATATAGCCCTCTGTGAGGATCAGCATCTCCTCTTTTGTCTTTTTCGCGTAGTTGAGCGCAAAGAGATTCTTCCGTTTGTTGAAGATCGGCGTCTCCGAAGAGTTGAGGTATTTCGGCGTGGAATCGTCGAGGACGCGTCCGCCGAAGCCGATCACGTTGCCGCGCACATCGATGATGGGGAACATCAGTCGGTTGCGGAAGCGGTCGTAGATCGTCCCCTTGGTCGGATGACGGACGGCAAGCCCGGCGGTCAGAAGCTCCTGTTCGTTATAGCCCTTCGCCTTCATCGCATCGATCAGCCCCGTCCATGCGTTCGGCGAGAAGCCGAGCCCGAAACGCTTGACGATCGCGCCGCTGACCTGTCGTTTTGCAAGATATTCCCGCGCCGCCTTCGCGCCGTCCGTAGAAAGCTGTGCGTGGAAAAAGCGCGCCGCTTCGCGGCAGAGCTCTCTGAGCCGCTCCTGCCGATGGTATCCCTCGCGGCGTGTGTTGTCCTCCGGCACCTCCATACCCGCGCGTTTGGCGAGCCAGCGCACCGCGTCGGGGAAGTCGAGGTTTTCGATCTCCATCGCGAACTGGATCACGCCGCCGCCCTTGTGGCAGCCGAAGCAATAATAAATGCCCTTTTCCGGCTGCACGGAGAACGAGCCGGTTTTTTCACTGTGGAACGGGCAAAGGCCGAAGAGGTTGGAACCTTTTCGGCTGAGAGAAACGTATTGGCCCACCACTTCTTCGATGGGATTTCGTGCGGTCAGTTCATCCAAAAATGCGGTCGGAAATGCCATTTGCGTTCCTCCTTTCCCCGATTATCGTCTCTTTATCGCATCTGCCAGGACATCGGAATAAACAGCTCCGAGAAGGTGCTGACGGCAAATTTATCCGTCATGCCCGCGATATAGTCGCAGGCGGCGCGGTCCGTCCCCTCGAAGTCCAGCTGCGGCAAAAAGGTCTGCGGCAGCTTCTCCGGATGCCTCGCATAGTATTCATACAGCCGCATAATGACCTCTCGGGCCTTGGACTCCTCGCCCTTGGCCTTCGGGTTGCGGTAGACGTGTTCAAACATAAATTCGCGCAGAGCCTCCATCGCCTCGGCGACCTGCGGCGTCATGCAGATCTTCCCGGCAGCTGCGGATGCGGCGATTGCGTCCTCGACCAGCGTGTTGATCCGTGCCGAGTGGCGGTCACCGAGCACATTTACGATGGCGTGCGGGATATCCCGCTCCTTGAGGATCTCCGCGCGCATCGCGTCGTCAATGTCGTGGTTGAGATAGGCGATCCGATCCGCGCAGCGGATGATCTGCCCCTCCAGCGTCTCGGGGATCAGCTCTCCCGTGTGCCCCACGATGCCCATGCGCGTCTCAAAGGTCAGGTTGAGCCCCGCGCCTTCGTTTTCGAGCTTGTCCACAACGCGCAGGGACTGCTCGTTGTGGCGGAAGGGCTTACCCGTGATCTCCGTGAGTGCCACCTCGCCGGCGTGACCGAAGGGCGTGTGCCCCAGATCATGTCCCAGCGCGATCGCCTCGGTGAGATCCTCGTTGAGCTGCAGCGCACGCGCGATCGTTCTTCCAATGCGCGAGACCTCCAGCGTGTGCGTCATACGGGTGCGGTAGTGGTCACCCTCCGGGCGCAGGAACACCTGCGTCTTGTGCATCAGTCTGCGGAAGGATTTGCTGTGCAGGATGCGGTCGGTATCCCGCTGGAAGCAGGTGCGAACGTCGCTCTCCGTCTCCGCGCGCGGGCGTCCCTTGCTCTTGGCGGCGTGTGCCGCAATCGGAAGCAGATCGGTGTATTCCGCCTGCTCCATTTTTTCACGGATGTTCATCGGCTGCCTGCCTTTCCACCGGAAATGCCCGGTACTCCTCTCCCGTAACGATGCCTTCCGTCTGTCCCAGCGAAGCGTCCACGATCCCCGCAAGGAGGGTTTCCTTCGCCGCACGCGGCACGATGGCGTGGATCAGTACCTCCGCGCCGAATTCCGTGTCCGTGATCTGTCCGCCGCAGTCGGATACCTCGCGCCGCAGACGCTCATAGATCGCGTAGGGGCAAGGTACGTCCACCGCGACCCAGACCTGTTTTTTGGAAATGCCCGCCGCTTCCACGGCAAGGCTTGCGCTCTTTGTGTAGGCGCGGACGAGACCGCCCGCACCGAGCAGGATGCCGCCGAAGTACCGCGTCACGACGCAGAGCACGTTTTCAAGCCCGGTCTTTCTCAGCACGTCGAGCACCGGCATCCCCGCCGTTCCCTGCGGCTCGGAGTCGTCGCTGTAGCGCGTCGCTCCGCCGTGGATGATATAGGCGTAGACATTGTGGGTCGCGTTCCAGTACGTCTCCCGCATCTGCTTCAGATACGTCAGCGCCTCTTCCTCGTTCTCCACAGGAAAAATATGCCCGATAAAGCGGGAGCGCTGCTGGATAAATTCCGCATCCGCCGCTTGGGTCGGTACGAGATATTCCTCCATCATGGCAGTTCCTCCAGCAGGCAGTCGCCCAGTCTTCCGAAGGTCTCCGCGTCGCAGATGACCTCGATCTCGATCCCGCGCTCGGTATAGTCGCAGGCGAGCACCTTGGCGGTCTTATGCAGCGTTTCGACCTGTCCGCCCATAGAATAGGGCAGCAAAAATCTCGCGTGCCGCTGCCCCTTGGACAGATGCGCTTCGATCGCATCGAGGAGGGACTGCTTCCCCTCACCCGACTTCGCGCAGAGCAAAACCGCTTCCCGATCGCGCGGCAGCTCCGCGGGATCGGCAAGATCACATTTATTATAACACAAAACGACCGGCGTGTCCTCTTTTGCAAGTTGCGAGATCAGCTTCTCCACAACGCGGATATGCTCCTCCCGCTCCGGGTCGGAGGCGTCGATCACGTGGATCAGAAGATCCGCATAGCTCAGCTCCTCCAGCGTTGCCTTGAAGGCCTCCACGAGGTGGTGCGGCAGCTTGGAGATAAATCCGACCGTGTCGCTGAGCAGGACCGAAAGTGTGTCGGAGACCGTGAGCTGACGCGTGGTCGTGTCCAGCGTGTCGAACAGTCGGTTGTTTGCAGGGATGCCCGCGTCCGTCAGCGCGTTGAGGATCGTGGATTTTCCCGCGTTGGTGTAGCCGACGAGTGCCGCGACCGGCACGGAGTTTTTCTGTCTCTGCCGTCTCTGCACGGCGCGTACCTGCCGCACCTCGCGCAGCTCCTGCTCCAGCCTTCCCATCCGCTCACGGATGTGGCGGCGGTCCGTTTCCAGCTTTGTTTCACCCGGTCCGCGCGTACCGATGCCGCCGCCGAGGCGGGACATGGACTTGCCCATTCCGCTGAGCTTCGGCAGCAGATATTTATACTGCGCCAGTTCGACCTGCAGGCGTCCCTCGCGCGTCTTTGCGCGCTGCGCGAAAATATCCAGGATCAGTGCGCTGCGGTCCAGAACGGGCACGCCGAGGATCTCCTCCAGCGCACGGATCTGCGAGGGCGACAGCTCATTGTCGAAAATTGCGAGATCCGCTTCCTCGTTTTCGATCAGTTCCTTCAGCTCCTGTGCTTTTCCCTCTCCGAGGAAGCTGTGGGGATCGGGCGCGTGTCGGTTCTGCAAAAGCTTTGCCGCGCAGGTCCCGCCGGCAGTTTCCAGAAGCGCCTCCAGCTCGTCGAGCGAGGCATCCGTCGCGGTTTCCTCCCGGGTGAACACATCGGCGTTGAGACCGGCGAGCACCGCTTTTTCGATTTTCACTTCGTTGAGCCGTTCCATATGTGCCCGCCTTTCTCAAAGGATAAAAAATCCGCACCGATTCGGTGCGGATTATAGAAGATCACTTCAGGCCGTACTTCTTGTTGAAGCGGTCCACGCGACCACCGGTGTCCACCAGCTTCTGCTTGCCGGTGTAGAAAGGGTGACACTTCGAGCAAATTTCGACCTTGATATCCTGCTTCGTCGAAGCGGTCTCGATGACAGCGCCGCAGGCGCAGCGGATCGTGGTCTTCTCGTAGTTGGGATGGATGCCTTCCTTCATGTTGTTCACCTCTCTCATTTCAGGTCAAAAGAGCGGACGCTCTTATCGCTTTTAATAACGCTTGCATATTCTACCACACTTATTTTATTTTTGCAAGTACTTTTTATCCTTTTTTACAAACTGCAGCCAATTTTCCCCGCTTTATCACATTTGCGGGTCTTCCAGCACCGTCCGAAGCCGCTTCTCGCGTCCGAATTCGGGCTGCTGTCTCGGCTCGGCAAACAGCGTGTAAAGGTCGCCGCGCAGCTGTTCGAGATCCCACGCGTTCCGATCCTCCGGGCGCTGTCCGAGATTGAGAAGCGGCAGATCTCCCGTTTTCTTGCTCTCTCGCAGGATGCGTTTGCCCCGCTCGTTCGCCGCAAGCACGCGCACATAGCCGATCGGCGCCGTCAGTTCGTCCTGCGTTATGCCGAGATAGGCGCAGAGCACGAGCCGTGCCGCCCTCGTTGCGGGATACCGCTTGGAAAGGATCGCCGCGCAAAGCGCCTCCGGCTCGGTCTGTGTCATACAGGCGCGGCGGAGCTTTCGCCAAAGTCCCTCGCCGCCGTGCGCGATCGTTTTCCACTCTGCCTCCGGGATCGTCCGAAGCCGCGCCGCAACGGCGCGTGCGCCGTATTCCCATCTGTGCCGCACGGCAGAAGCAAACACTTCCCGTGCCGCCTCCGGAACATACGGCTCCCAGCCTCCTGTTTTGAGCAGCTCCCGCAGCGCCGTGGCAGACGGCGCCGCCTCATCAAGCGCCGCAGAGCGGTAGTCTCCCGCGCGCTTCACCGTGAGCGGACGGATCGCGCTCTTTCTCCGCAGCAGCGCGCGGCAGTACTCCGCGCCCAGAATATCGTTCGGCGTCCGCAGGATCCCGACCTCCCCCGTCAGCTTCTCCAGCGCGCGCTGCTTTGCCGCACCGTAGGAGATACCTTCCTGCAGTTCTTCCCGCAGGAGCGCGTCAAACGCGGGATCCTCCATCGCGGCGGCGGCGCGTTCAACACTGCCGTCGGCAGTCTCGCTTCCGAAGCAGACGGCGTCCACCGTCCCCAGACGGTCCAGGATCTCGATGCCGCCCGCGGCAAATCCCTCCGCGGAGGAAAGCGCGCGGGAAAGCGGCAGCTCCAGCACGAGATCTGCGCCGCAGGCGATCGCCGCGCGCGCGCGCATGAGCTTGTCAAAAACAGCCGGCTGCCCGCGCTGCACGAAATCTCCGCTCATAACGCATACGATCCCGGTATCCGCACCGAAGCGGCGGCGCACTTCGCCCATCTGGAAGGCGTGCCCCGTGTGCAGGGGATTATATTCGCAAATGATCCCGACAATTGCCATAAAAACCGTTCCTTTTTCGAAATTCACTTGTTCTTCCGCGCGATCTGTAGTATAATAGTTCCGCTGTTATTTTAACATGAATACGGAAACAAGTAAAGAAAGCAGGAGTGAAGCAATATGAACATTCTGGTCATCAACGCGGGCAGCTCTTCTCTGAAGTATCAGCTCATGGATCCGGATACCGGCGCGGTGTCCGCAAAGGGTCTGTGCGAGCGTATCGGCATCGACGGCAAGTTCACCTATAAGGTGGACGGCAAGACCGTCATCGATGCGGAGCCCATTGCAATGCCCACCCACGCGGAAGCGATCGAGGCTGTCCTGGCAGCTCTGGTCAACGCCGAGCACGGCGTGATCGGCTCGATGGACGAGATCGACGCAGTCGGTCACCGTGTTCTGCACGGCGGCGCGAAGTTCACCAAATCCTGCCTCGTCGACGAAGCCTGCAAGCAGGCGATCCGCGAGTGCATCCCCCTCGGACCTCTGCACAACCCGGCGAACCTCATCGGCATCGAGGCCTGCGAAAAGGTCATGCCCGGCAAGCCGCAGGTCGCCGTCTTTGACACGGCGTTCCAT
This sequence comes from Oscillospiraceae bacterium, assembly GCA_017501805.1. Taxonomy (GTDB): domain Bacteria; phylum Bacillota; class Clostridia; order Oscillospirales; family Oscillospiraceae; genus RGIG3566. The sequence goes on along the minus strand of JAFVWG010000295.1, from coordinate 5,580 downwards.
ATGACAATGCCCGCCGAGGCGTACATCTACGCGCTTCCCTATGAGTACTACGAAAAAGATCAGGTGCGCCGCTACGGCTTCCACGGCACGTCCCACCGCTACATCGCGGAGCGCGCTCTGGCGCTGCTCGGACGCGAGAAGAACCCCGAGGGCACGAAGATCATCAACTGCCACCTCGGCAACGGCTCTTCCCTCTGCGCCATCAAGGACGGCAAGTGCGTGGACACCACGATGGGCCTTGGCCCTCTGGCCGGTATCCCCATGGGCACGCGCTGCGGCGACATCGACGGCACCATCATCGAGTATCTGATGAGCCGCTACGGCTATGACATCAAGGAAATGATGAACATCCTCAACAAGAAGTCCGGCGTGCTGGGCATCTCCGGCGTCTCCTCCGACTTCCGCGATCTGGAAGCCGCCGAGCAGTCGGGCAACGAGCGTGCGAAGCTCGCTCTGGATAAGTTCTTCTACGAGACCCGCAAGGCCATCGGCGCTTACGCCGCGGCTATGGGCGGCGTGGACGCTATCGTCTTCACCGCAGGCGTCGGCGAAAACGGCGTTGCAAACCGTGCGCGCGTGATGAAGGGTCTGGAGTACCTCGGTGCGAAGCTCGATCCCGAGCGCAACAACACCCGCGGCAAAGAGGCGCTGATCTCCACGGACGATTCCACGGTCAAGGTCTTCGTCATCCCCACGAACGAAGAGCTGATGATCGCGAAGGACACCGCAGCCCTCGCAAAATAATCTCATAAAACGCAAAAGAGCCGATCCGTTGGATCGGCTCTTTTTTTGTATCACGCTTCCAGCTTTGCGCGGATCGCCTTGAGGAAGGTCGGGCAGTCCACGGGAGTCTTTCCCGTGATCGCCGTCAGATCCTCCGTCATAACGCCCTGCTCGATCGTCTCCAGACACGCCTTCTCCAGACGGTCGGCAAACTGCCGCAGTGCCTCGTTCCCATCGAGCTCACCGCGCTTGCGGATCGCGCCCGTCCACGCGAAGATCGTCGCCGTGGGATTGGTGGAGGGGCTTTTTCCCGCCTGATAGGCGCGGTAGTGGTCGGTGACCGTGCCGTGCGCCGCTTCGTATTCGAAGCAGCCGTCGGGCGAGACCAGAACGCTCGTCATCATCGCGATGCTTCCGAACGCGGCGGAGATCAGATCGCTCATCACGTCGCCGTCATAGTTCTTGCACGCCCAGACGAAGCCGCCGGCGGAAGTGACCGCACCCGCGACCGCGGAATCGATCAGCAGATAGCGGTATTTCAGTCCGCGCTTCTCGAACTCCGCGCGGAACTCCTCGTCATACACCCGCGCAAACACATCGCGGAACGTGCCGTCGTAAATGCCGGAGATGGTGTCCTTCGCGGAGAACCACAGATCCTGTCCCAGATCGAGCGCGTAGCGGAAGCACGCGCGCGCAAAGGAAAGGATCGACGCATCCTCGTTGTACTGCGAGAGCAGCACGCCCGCCGCGGGGAATTCGCGCACGACCTTCGTGGTCTCTGTTCCGTCCTCGGCGCGGAAGCTGAGCGTCGCCGTGCCCTTGCCGGGAACGCGGATCTCGCTCGCCTTGTAGATGTCGCCGTAGGCGTGGCGGGCGATGGTGATCGGCTTCTGCCAGCCGGGCACGCGGCAGGGGATGCACGGCGTGGTGATGGGGGTGCGGAAAAGCGTTCCGTCGAGGATCGCGCGGAGGGTCGCGTTGGGGCTGGGATACATCCGCTTGAGGTGATACTCCTCCATTCTCGCGGCGTTCGGCGTGATGGTGGCGCACTTCACACCCACCCGATGCCTGCGGATGGCATGCGACGCCTCGCTCGTCACGCGGTCGTCCGTCGCGTCGCGGTTGGGCAGTCCCAGATCGTAGTATTCCGTCCGCAGCTCCACAAAGGGCAGCAGCAGTTCTTCTTTGATTTGTCTCCAAAGGACACGGGTCATCTCGTCTCCGTCCAGCTCGACGATCACGCCGTTCATCGGAATTTTGCTCATTTCGCATTCCCCCGTTTCTTATAGCGGTTCATCAGGCAGCCGTCCAGAAGGATCGCTCTCTCCTCCTCGGTCACATCCGCGAGGGAGAGGCGCAGCCTGCGCGTTCCGTTTTTGGAGACGAGCGTCGCCTCCACAGCAGCTTCGCCGTTCTCCACGGCGGCGCGGATATTCGGCAGCCACAGCCAGTCGTCCGCCTCGCCCGTGAAGGGCTCGTCCATCGTAAAGGGCAGAATGCCCCAGTTGACACAGTTTGCGCGGTAGCGCCGCGTCGCATAGCCGAAACAGAGGTTGGCACAGCCGCCGAGCACGCGCTGGCAGGACGCGGCCTGTTCTCTTGCAGAGCCGTCGCCGGGTCGCTCCGCGTAGAGGATCGATCCGATCCGGAGTCCGTTTTGCTCGTTCTCATCAAGACCGAGCCGTGCATACAGCTCCGAAAGCTCCGCGTCGGGCTTGCCGTTCCTCCGTGCCTCTTCCATTTCGCGAAGCGCCGCCGTGCGCGGAACATAGTCCGGCTCGCGCCGCGAGAGGGCGAAGGAGGCAAGCTTCATCGGATTGGAGCGGTAGGACGAAGTCTCCCCGGAGGGGATCAGCTCGTCGGTCGTCGTCACGGGATCGTGGAGCACGGCGGCAAAGCGCAGCAGCAGATGCTCGGGAAGCTCCGGGATCGCGGGCCACGGCGCAATGTTCGGACCGTAGACGAGCTCCGTCTCCGGCTTCGGCTTTCCGAAGCCGAAATAGCAGCGCTTTTGATACACCTCGTCGGCAAATCGGCGCGCGCAGGGCTTCGGCGGCGTGTAGTCCACCTCCGTGGCGGCGGTGAGAACGCCGTGGTTCCGCGCGGTCGCGGCGATGGAGCGCGCATCCATCAGTAAAACGCCCGCAAGCTGTCCGTCCGCGGGTCGCGAGCCTTCGCGGTTCGGGAAATTCCGGGTCGTGTGGCGGATGGAGAGGGTGTCGTTCGCGGGTACGTCGCCCGCGCCGAAGCACGGACCGCAGAAGCAGGACTTGAAGAGCGCGCCCGCGCGCAGAAGCGAGGTCTGGACGCCGTTTTCGAGCAGCTCCAGCTGCACCGGGACGCTCGGCGGATAGACCGAGAGCGAAAACGCTCCGTTGCCCACATCATGACCGTCCAGAATGGCGGCGGCTTCGGCAATGTTGTCATACATACCGCCGGCGCAGCCCGCGATCACGCCCTGTCCGATGGTGAGCTTGCCGTTTTTCCATTTGTCGGTCAGATGCAGTTTCCCCGCGCCGAAGCGCTCGGCGATGCTCTTTTCCGTCTCGCGGAGGATATCTCCGCCGTTTTCGCACAGCTCGCGTATGGTCACGGCGTTCGAGGGGTGGAACGGCAGCGCCGCCATCGGCTCAAGCTTGCCGAGATCGAGTTCGATCATCGCATCGTAGCCTGCGCCCTCCATAGGCTTCAGCTCGCGGTAGGCATCGGGTCTGCCGTGTTCGGCAAAATACTCCTCCACGCGCCCGTCCGTCTGCCAGACAGACGAAAGGCAGGCGGTCTCTGTGGTCATCACATCGATGCCGATACGGTAGTCCATCGGAAGCGCGGCAACGCCGGGTCCCGCGAACTCCAGCACGCGGTTCTTGACGAAGCCGTTTTCGTACACCGCGCCGCAGAGCGCGATCGCGGCGTCGTGCGGACCGACGCCCTGCCGGGGCCTGCCCGTGAGATAGACCAGAACGACCTTCGGCGCGTCGATCTCATAGCGGTCGGAAAGCAGCTGGCGCACCAGCTCGGGACCGCCCTCGCCGACGCCCATCGTGCCGAGCGCACCGTAGCGCGTGTGGCTGTCCGAGCCGAGGATCATACCGCCGGATGCGGCGAGCATCTCGCGCGCATACTGATGGATGACGGCGAGATTGGCGGGGACATAGGTTCCGCCGAACTTCTGCGCGGCGGAGAGACCGAAGAGGTGGTCATCCTCGTTGATCGTGCCGCCCACGGCGCAGAGGCTGTTGTGGCAGTTGGTCAGCGTGTACGGCACGGGAAATTCCTTCAAGCCGCTCGCGATGGCAGTCTGCAGAATGCCGACATAAGTAATGTCGTGCGAGATCAGGTTGTCGAAGCGGAGCTTCATCCGTTCGCCGCCGCCGATGTCGTGGCTGCGCAGAATGCGGTACGCGATGGTCTTCTCGCGGTCACCGGCGCCGGGCGTCGGCTTCCCGCCCTCCCAGCGGACGGGCTGATTCCATAATTTCATCGAAAGCACCTCCGTGCAATATCGTCATATCAAAACGCAATATAACAGATTTTGCAAGCGGATGCAAGCCCTAAAATGAAATTCGCGCGTCATTTCTTGCATATTTTCTTTCATTCTTCCATACATTATGATTTTTTTCCATTATTTTTGCATTTTTCAAAAATTCCGCTTGCATTTTTTGCGTTTTGGGTCTACAATGTCGGCATCCACTCGAAGGAGGTCTCCGGGTATGAAAGAAACCGAATCCCTGTATCGCTCCATCCGCGCGCTGAGCACGGACCTTGCCGAGCGCTATGCGATCCCCGAATCGTACTATGCCGACCAGCGCGTCAAGCGCGGGCTTCGCAACACGGACGGCACGGGCGTCGCCATCGGCGTGAGCAAGATCGGCAGCGTGCAGGGCTACTATATGCAGGAAGGCCGCCGCGTGCCGCAGCCGGGCAGGCTCTACTACCACGGCATCAGCGTGGAGGACATCGTCGACGCGCACCGCAAAAACGGCACCTTCGGCTATGAAGAGGTGGCGTATCTGCTTCTGCTCGGCAAGCTTCCCACACAGGAACAGCTCGACAGCTTCCGCTCGATGATGACCGAGGCGCGGCTGATGCCGCCGGGCTTCACCGAGGACTTTCTGCTCCGTGCGCCGAGTCCGGATATTATGGTGCAGCTCGCGCGCAGCGTGCTTGCGCTTTATTCCTACGACGCCGCGGCGGACGACCTCAGCGTGGAGAATCTTCTGCGTCAGTCGATCGAGCTGGTCAGCCGCTTCCCGCTGATCGCGGCGAACGCCTATGCCGCCAAGCGGCACTATTTCGAGGGTGCGTCGCTGTATCTGCATAACCCCTCGCCGGATCTGTCGGTCGCGGAGAACATCCTGCGGATGATCCGTCCGCACAAGACCTACACCCCGGAAGAAGCGCACCTGCTCGATCTGGTTATGATCCTGCACGCGGAGCACTCCAGCAACAACTCCACCTTCGTCTGCCGCGCGATGACCTCCGCGGGCACGGACACCTACAGTGCGATCGCGGGCGCGGTCGGCTCGCTGAAAGGCTCGCTGCACGGCGGCGCAAGCGGCAAGGTGATGCAGATGTTCCACAACATCTGCGACAACATCGGTCTTGAGCCTACGGACGCCGTTCTGGATGACTATCTGGAGAAGATCCTCGACGGTGAGGCGAACGACGGCTCGGGCAAGATCTACGGGCTCGGACACGCGGTCTATACGCTCTCCGACCCCCGCGCGACCGTCCTGCGCCGCTACGCGGGCGAGCTTGCGACGGAGCAGCGTCATCACAGGCTGCAAATAGGACACCAGCGCATCCTTTACCTGAAGCTTTACCGCCTGATCTTCCGGCGAATCGGAGTTTGCAACT
>JAFVWG010000038.1 GCA_017501805.1 Oscillospiraceae bacterium | reverse complement strand
ACATACTGCGAAAAATCTTCCGAGCTGAGCTTTTCGGGCATATGCACGATGTTGTCCTTACCCACAACCTTTTCCGCAGATGCGAGCACAAGATCGGAGAGATACGGGTTATTATAGAGCACAAACGCCTTCAGCGAGGTAGTCAGTTTCGCAGTACAGCCGAACTCCTCCGCCGAGTGATTTGCGATCTCCTCAATATTTTTGATCAGCATTTCATCGACCTTCATATCGAAGGTCCGGATCGTGCCGAGCATCTCTGCGTAGTCCGCGATGACATTCTGCGTTGTACCGCCGGCGAGCTTTCCGATGGAGCACACATATTTCGAGAACGGATTGAGCTTTCTCGCCAGCATCGCTTGAATGCCGCTATACGCACGGACGGCTGCAGCCAGCGCATCGTTTCCGCTGTGCGGCAGAGTTGCGTGTGCAGTCCTGCCGAAGAACTCCAATTTTACATTTCTGCTGGATGCCATGGAGCTTCCACTGCAGACGCCGATCGTTCCCGACTCCAGCCAGTTCTCAATATGCTGTCCGATGATGATATCGATCTCATCCATCAGACCGCTCTTGACAAGTTCCTCAGCACCGCTGCGGATGCCTTCCTCGCTGGGCTGGAAGACGAGCATTACCCTGCAGGCGATTTTATCTTCCATCGCCTTCAGCGCCTTTGCCGTGCCAAGAAGCATCGCTGTATGTGCGTCGTGACCGCAGGCGTGCATCTGTCCCGGGATTTTGGATTTATACGGAATATCATTGATCTCGTTGATCAGGAGCGCGTCCATATCTGCACGGATGCCGATCGTGAAGTGCTTCTTTTCGGGATTGATGATCGCAACAACGGCGGATTCTCCGTACTGTTCCGTGTATTCCACGCCAAGCTTCTCAAGCTCCCGCTTGACCACTGCGATCGTATTCGGCAGATCAAAGCCGATCTCCGGATGCTCGTGGATCTCGCGTCTCAGGGAAATAATATATTCTTTATCTGCATACATAGCCGTTTGCTCCTTTCGTTTCGATGAACAGCTTCTTCTGTAAAGCTATAGTATAAAACCAACCGCAACAATTCAATGCATTTTGTTCAAATTTTATTGCATTTTGTTTCACTGCGGCGTTATGGTTTTCGACATCTGTATTTACTTCTCCGCCAGTTCGTGCTACAATTCGTCCATCAGCAACGGAAAAGGAGTTCATTATGGAAGAAAAAGTTTTGGACGGACTCACATATCTTACTTTTTATCCGAAAGACTTTCGGAAAGATGAAAAATATCCCGTGATTTTCTTTTTGCACGGTGCAGGCGGGCGCAATGTATCGGCAGAACGACTGCTGAACACGTCCAATGTGCAGCATCTTCTCAGCCATCAGGACAAAAAAGGCTACATTCTCATCGCCCCCATCTGTCCGAGAGGAGATTGGAACGAGTGGATGTCGCATCTTGTGCGCCTCGTGGAAACCCACCGTGAGGCCTCCTATATCGACAATACCCGCGTTTATCTCACCGGCAACAGTATGGGCGGCTACGGCACGTGGGCGCTTGCAACGCTCTACCCCGACTGGTTTGCCGCTGTGATGCCCATCTGCGGCGGCGGCATCGGCGGCTTTGCGAAGAATCTTGTGAATCTTCCGATCCGCACCTTCCACGGTCTGCGGGACAAGACGGTGGATCCGATCGAGAGCCTGCAGATGGCGAAGGCCGTGAACGTGGCAGGCGGTCACGCAGAGCTGATCCTCTTCCCGGAGCTTGCACACAGATGCTGGGATGCGGTCTATTCCGATGAAAAGAACTTCGATTGGCTGCTCTCCTTCACCACCCGCAAGGACGAAACCGTGTTTGAAGACCTTTCCGGCGAGAATTACGGATAAGAAAAACGACTGTGCATATCTGTGCACAGTCGTTTTTTGCGGAATATAAGGTTATTATCAGTATGTCAGCTCCGGATGTTCATCCTCCTGCTCGATCGGAACATGGATCTTTTGTCCGAGCAGATCGGCGCGCACCGTGCGATAGAGCCACGGACGCAGCGCGCGAACTGGAGACGAGAGAACATGCTGCGCATAGTAGATGGTGATATTGTTCACCGGGTCTACCGAGGAAAATGCGCCCGACGCGCCGCCCCAGCCAAACTCCGTCCACTCGGGGTCAAGACGCGGCGTCCGCAGACCAAGACCGTAGCCGTTTGCCACCTTGTCGTAGGTGTACATCTCGCGCTGCTGCTCCGTGAGACGGTCTTTCGACATCATTTCGATCGTTTCCTTTTTGAGGATCACGTCGCCGACGCGCAGAGCCTCGAGGAACTTGATGCAGTCCTCGACCGTGGAAACGCAGCCTGCGCCGCCGCTGGCATACTCGCTGCCGAGGCGGTAATTGTTTTTCCAACGCAGCTCGTACTCCCCTGTTTCCGCATCGTAGCGGTAGAGCTGCGGAAGCTTTTCCAGCGCTTCCAAGGGATACAGAAAATCAGAGTTTTCCATACCAAGAGGCATGAAAATATTCTCTTTTACATAGATCTCGAACTTTTTGCCCGAGACCACCTCCACAAGCGCCGCCAGGACATCGTGGCAAAGGCTGTAGCGCCATCCGGTGCCAGGCTCAAACGCCAAGGGGGTCTTTGCGATCACATTCACCGTCTCGACCGTCGGGCAGCGGTGGTCGCACGCTTCATAATATTCCAAAAGTTCCGGGGTCTTGATGTTATACGTCAGACCCGCGGTCATCTCGAACAGATGATGGATCTTGATCGGATTTTTCGCCTTTACAAGCCCCTCTTCCGTCTTCACATACATTTCGCGGAACGCAGGCAGATAATCCGCAAGCTCGTCATCGAGGGAAAACAGCCCCTTCTCCCACAGCTGCATCGCCGCCACACAGGTGATCGGCTTGGAGCAGGAGAACATATGATATTTTTCATTTCCCTTGATCGGGATCTTCTTCTCCGGGTCGGCATAGCCGGCCATATGACGCAGGACGCATTCTCCGTCCTTGTATACGATCAGGTCAAACGCCGGAATGCCTTTGTCCAGAAAATGCTGACACAGTGCCTTTGTTTGTTCAAACATACGATCGCCTCCGCGAACGATTATACAACAAACTTCCCGGATGTTCAACCAAATAGCTTTTTTATGTTTATTTTCCCGAAGAATTCACACACTAGGAAAAAAGGAGCGTGAACTATGGGAAAACAAGCCGGTGGGCAGAGTATTCTGCTGACGAACAGACCGCAGATCGAGGCGTTCGCCTCCGTTGT
>JAFVWG010000294.1 GCA_017501805.1 Oscillospiraceae bacterium | reverse complement strand
GCTTCCGCATCTCTTTAAGGTCACCGCCTCGGGCGCGATCCGCTGCGTGTACTGCGAAGCAAGAGCGCAGGATTAAACGGAATACGCAAAAAAGAGAACGCCGTCGGCGTTCTCTTTTTTTGATGCTTATGAATTCAGGGGAGCAGGCGCTTTGTGGTGCCCTTGAGGTAGACCTGGCAGGGACGGAAGCCCTCGGCGTAGTCCGCGCCGCACTGATAGCCGCGGTAGCGGGAGCAGGTGCGGACCATATCGGCAAAATCGATGCCGTCGTGCTCGCGCATCCAGACGAGCTGGCTTTCGTGGCACTCGAGCATATTGAGCTTCAGGTCGATCTCCTCGCTGATGTCCACATACTCCGTCGGCTGGAAGTTGACGCCCGCGAGGGTGTCCATATAGTAGATGGGGACGAGCTTTGCGGGCTTGCCGTCCGGCTTGCTGTAGCGATGCGGATAGTTTGTGTAGTTGGGGAGCGTGGCGGTGAAGCTGGCATCGAAGACCATTCTGGAGACCGCCGTGTGGTCGGGCATATAGTCATCGGGGTTGTGCGTGATGATGAGGTCGGGGTCGGCGTAGCGGATGACGTCCACGAGAATGTCGCGGGTCTCTTTTCTGTTGTCGAAGACCTCCAGATCGTCAAAGCCGCCGGAGATGACTTCGATCCCTGCGAGAGAGCCTGCTTTTTTCGCCTCGTTCGCTCGGATGACGCGCAGCTCGTCCGGCGGAATGATCACGTGACCAAGATTGCCGCTCGAAACGTGGCAGACGATGACCTTGTCGCCGCGCTTGACGCATTTTGCCAGCGTGCCGGCGCACGCGATCTCCACATCGTCGGGATGACAGCCGATTGCAAGAATATTCATAGAAACACCTGCTTTTTTTAGTTTTGTGATCCGTGGGACTATTATAGCACCTTTGCCGCCGTCGGGCAAGTGAAAAGGCAGAGACCGCGAAGCGGTCTCTGCCCTGTAATATTTACGATGCTGCGAAGAAGCACTGCACCAGCGCGCGAACCGCGTCAAGCGGCAGGAACATATTCTGCCTGTCGGCGGCGTTGATCGCTTCGCCGGAGGCGTAGGTCACGCGGAGCACCGCGCCGAAGTCTTCCGAAGCGGCGGAGGTCTGACTGCGTCCGTCATAGGCGGCGAGACCGTAGTTCGTGACGATCTCCTGCAGGCGATCCATAAACGCCGCGTCTCTTGTGAAGCTCTCGTCGCCGACGGAGCTCACACGGCGGCAGGAAACGGAGTCGCCGTCCCGTTTTGCGGAGAACGCATAGTGCGGAGAGGTCAGCTCTGTTTCGTTCGGCAGATACACGCTCGCAAGCGAGACCGAGCAGCTGAATTCGCTGATCTCCGTGGACGTGATCGCCGAAACCGCCGTCGGGGCGTTCCCTGCCGCGGGCGCGGCAGCCGCCGCACGCTTGAAGGTCAGATTCGCGGCTTCCGCACCTTCTTCGGATGCGCGGAGGGTCGCACGGATCGTATCGCCCTGCAGCGTCAGTCGGTCGAAGATGCCGACGGTCTTTTTGGCGGGGTCGCTGTCCAGAATGCGGAGCGAAGCGCCGCCCGTGCGTTTTTTGCCGGTGTTTTCGCGGGGCGTTTCGCCGTTTTCGGCGGTTTTTGCGGGTCTGTTGGCACGCTTGCCGCCCGTTCCTCCGTTTTCGGCGGAGCGTTCGCGGTTATTGCGCACGACGATGATATTCACGGCGCCTTCCGTGGCGGAGGCGGAGCCGAAGGTCATCGTGCTGCCGGCAAACTCCAGAACGGCGTCGCCGCCCTCCTGTTCCCAGCGTCCCGCGAGCTGCGGGAGCATTTCGTAGCTCACATCGGTGACCGCGCCGTAGCGGCTGTTCTTTGTGGGATGGAGCTCGGCGCTGTCCTCGCCGTCGTCGGAGAGGTCCGTGAAGATGAGCGCGCCGTCTTCATACACACAGCTTTTCACGGTCGCGTAGGGGGCATCCTTTGCGGAGAGGCGCAGCTCGTTTTTCGCAAGCTGCAGAATGAGGCTTTCGCCGTCCTGCTTCACCGTGAAGTTCGCGGCCAGCACGGGTGCGCCGTCCTGCAGACGGATCAGGCGGTTTCCGCTGATCTCCGCGCGTGCGCCGCGGCTGCCCTTTGTCTCCCAGGCGCCTTCCAGCACCGACAGGTCGATCTCCGCGTCCGGCGCGGCGACTTCCTCCGCCATCAGCTCGACGGTCGGCACAGCCGACTCGCGCACATCGGACGGTCGGGGCTCGGCAGGCGCATCGGTCTGCGTATCCGCAGCCTGCTCTGCGGTCTGCTCCTCGGCAGCCGTGTCCTTTGCGGCTTCGTCCTTGTTCTTTTTGTTTTTTCTCTTCGAGGGGTCGGTGTTCTTTTTGCGGTTGCCGTTGTTCTTTCGGTTTCCGTTCTTTTTGCGGTTGCCCTTTTTGTTGTTCTTCTTTTTCTCGCCGGACTCGGAGCCTTTCTTCTGTTCCTCGGCGTCCTTGCCCTCGGATTTCTTTTCGTCCTTCTTCCCGTCGGAGGACTGCTCGCCCTTTTGGGTCTTCTCGCCGTCGGAGGTCTTCTCGCCCTTCTGCGGCTTTTCGGCGGAAAGCGTTACGGCGTTTTTGCCGGGGGCGGCGTCCTGATTCTTCGGCGCTTTCTTGCCCTCGGGCTTTTTGGAATCCTGTTCGGGGGCGTCTTTCTTTTCCCCGGCATTGCGTGCTTCATCCGCGCCGACGATGCTCTCCGACGGCACCTCCCGGCGCTTTTCGGACTGCTCCGTCTGCGGCTTTTCCGCCGCTGCGGTTTTTTCGGCGGGCTGTTCGGCACAGCCTGCGGCAAGGGAAAGCGCAAGGACGCAGGCAAGCAGGGTCGCAAGGGTCTTTTTCATAGCTCATCCTCCTTGTCGGAAGTTATCGGCTTTGTTATGCCGCGGGCTCAACGGCTGCCTTCAGCGGCTCGAGGAAGCGGACAAACACGCGCTCCAGAAGCACCGCCGCCATCTCGCGGGAGACCGGCGCCTGCGGATCGAAGCGTTCGCCGTCTCCCTGCATCAGTCCGCCGCGCACGGCGCGGTCGACAAACTGCACAGCCCAGCCGCTGATCGCGTCGGCATCGGCAAAGGGCGCGACCTGCGTCTGCTCGTCTGCGGCAACGCGGAAAAAGTCCAGCAGGGTGCAAAGGAGCTTTGCCGCCTGTTCCCGCGTGAGCGTGCCGTCGGGGGAGAAGGTCGTTTCGGACGTGCCCGCGAACAGTCCGCGGGAGGTGCAGTAGACGATGCTGAACCAGTTGGGAGATTCCGCGATGTCCTTGAACATACCGGGATAGCGGTAGGGGACGTTGTCCTGCGGGATCGAGGAGACCAGGATCTCCAGAAGCTGCGCAAATTCCGCACGCGTGATCGGCTGCTGATAATCGCTGCAAAGCACCGCCGGATAGTAGGTGCGCAGGTAGTAGCTGACAAGCTCCTTCTCCGCCCAGGGAGAGCAGGTGCGCATCTCCACCGCCGTGACGGGGAAGACGCCGGGGATGTAGGCCTTGTCCTCCGCGGTGGCGGTGATGTTGACCTTGCCGGGCTTGATCGAGGTGATCTGACCGTTTTCGTCCACGCTCACGATACTGTTGTCCGTGGAGGACCAGTGGATCTTCGCGCTGCTCTCCGGCTCAAGGATCGTGCCGAGCTGCAGCGTGAGACCGTTGCGGATAGTCAGCCCGGAGAAGAGCGTTCCGTCGATCGTGACCTCGACGGCGGGCGCGCTGAAGGAATTTTCCGCCATCGGGCAGGTGGTGCGGAAGAGCTCCGAGTCGAAGGACGACTCCCGGACGTGTCCGTAAAAATCCGCGTCATTTTTGAGGAAATAGTTCCAGTACATCGTGTTCTGCGTGTCGGAATCCGCCGCATCCCACGTGGTGTCGAGGTTGTACCACGCACCGTCGAGCTTGACGATGTTCCAGCCGTGCGGCTGATTGGCGGAGGTGCCGACCACGATGCGCGCGGGGATGCCCGCCCGCCAGAGCAGCTTGTAGGTGAGCAGGGCGTAGCCCTGGCAGACCATCGTGCCGGAGGTCAGTCCGTCATAGTCCGTGAATTTGGAGAGGGTCTTGTCGTAGTTGAAGTGCGTGCCGACGTACTGGTAGATCTTTTTGATCTTCATATAGTCGCTCTCGCCCTCGATCTGCAGCTCGCTCAGGATGGGGTCGAGCTGGGTGTTCACCCACGCCATCTGCTCGTTGTTGAGAAGATACTGCCCGCGGAAGTTGATGACGTCTCCCTCGCGGGAGCAGGCGAGCTTTTCGATGTTCATCATCGCCACGTCCGCGCCCGTGCCGTCCTCGTTCGGCAGGGCGACCGCCATTGCGCGCACCTGCTCGACGCCCCAGATGTCATCCACGCGGAAGAACATGTGGGCAAAGTCGCCCTCCAGACGGATGGAAAACTCCGGCTCGAGTCCGGAAAGTCCCGCATACATCGCCTGATAAAATTCTGTGGAATTGCTCGCGGAACGCTCCGCGGCAAAGGCAAAGACGCTGAGCGAGCACAGCACGACGAGCGTCAATGTGATTTTCAAAAGAAAAGAACGAACGCGGCGCATAATACGCCCTCCTTCAAACAATACAGTCCTAAAATACAGCATAGCGGACTTTTTCCGCGTTATGATGAAGAAACTGTAAAAAATCGGTAAACTCCGAAGATTCGACCTGTAATATCATAGCACAGACGCGGCGGATTGCATAGCGGAGAAACGAGGAAAATTTCGCGTTTGCCGCCGTTGACTCGCCTGTTAAAATGTGATAAAGTATGGTATCTGCCACAGTCTGGAGGGACGTTTATGCAAGAACTCAGCAGAAAAAATCAATACTTTACCGACTCTGTTATCCGACGGATGACCCGCATCAGCCTCGGCTGCGGCGCGATCAACCTCGCGCAGGGTTTCCCGGATTACGATCCTCCCAAGGCGATGCTCGACCGTCTCGCCGAGGTCAGCTATGAGGGACCGCACCAGTACCCCATCACGATGGGCGCGCCCAACTTCCGTCAGGCGCTCGCCGACAAGTGCGGCCGCTTTATGGGCAGAAAGCTCGATCCCGATACGGAGATCGTCGCGACGATCGGCTCCACCGAAGCGATGGTGGACACCATCTTTGCGCTGACAAATCCCGGCGACAAGATCATTATGTTTTCCCCGTATTTTGAAAACTACAAGGCGCAGGCGATCATGGCCGACTGCGAGCCGATCTTCGTGCCGCTGACGCCGCCCGAGTTCAAATTCGACCCGAACGTGCTGGAGGACGCCTTCAAGCAGGGGGCGAAGATGATCCTCATCTGCAACCCGTCCAACCCCAGCGGCAAGGTCTTTACGGAAGAAGAGCTCAAGCTGATCGCGGACCTCTGCATCCGCTACGACGTCTACGCCGTGATGGACGAGGTCTATGAGCACATCATCTACGAAGGTCATAAGCACACCTATATGAACAGGCTTCCCGGTATGTGGGAGCGCACCGTCTCCTGCTCCAGCCTGAGCAAGACCTACTCCGTCACCGGCTGGCGCCTCGGCTACGCCATCGCGCCCAAGCATCTGATGGATCGCATCAAGCAGTACCACGACTTTAACACCGTCGGCTGCCCCTCGCCGCTGATGGAAGCCGCCGTGGTCGGACTGAACTTCCCGGACAGCTACTATGAAGAGTTCGGCGCGCATTACGCACATATGAAGCAGCTCTTCACGGGCGGTCTGAAGGATATCGGCATCAAGTTCACCGATCCCGAGGGCGCGTATTTCGTGCTGGCGGACATTTCCGAGTTCCGCAAAAAGGGACAGAGCGACGTGGAATTCTGCGAACAGCTGGCGGAAAAGGTCGGCGTCGGCTGTGTGCCCGGTTCGTCCTTCTTCAAAGAGGATGTCAACGATATCGTGCGTCTGCACTTCGCCAAGAAGGACGAGACGCTCCTCGCCGCGCTCGACCGTCTGAGCAGCATCCGCGAGAAGATGAAATAAATATTGAGAGCAGAAAAAGACCGCAGCGAAATGCTGCGGTCTTACTCGTTATAAAAGCAATCCGAGGCCCATCTCTGCGGGTTGGTGTC
>JAFVWG010000293.1 GCA_017501805.1 Oscillospiraceae bacterium | reverse complement strand
CCCTCGGCGATCGCCGTCTTACCGACGCCGGGCTCACCGATGAGGCAGGGATTGTTCTTCTGCCGACGGTTGAGGATCTGCACGACACGCTCCGTCTCCACATCTCTTCCGACGATGCGGTCGAGCTTTCCGTCCCGCGCACGCGCAGTCAGGTCGAGACAGTAGGCGCTGAGGAATTTCTTTTTCTTGTTGTTTCCGTTTTTCGGAGCGTTGGATTTTTCGCGGCTGCGCTCATTGTCGCCGTTCTGCTGCGGCGCAAGCTGACCGCCGGAATTTCCGAACAGCTTGTTGAGGAACGGGAAGGTCGCGGTCTGACTGTCGGTCTCCTCGCTCTCGTCTCCCTCTTCCTCGCTCTGCTCGGCATTTCCCGTGAGCATTCCCATAAGCCCGCCGTTTGACATCATATCGGACATTTCTGCGGTCAGGTTTTCCAGATCGTCATCGGAAATGCCCATTTTTTTCATCATATCGTCAACGGGCTGAATGCCCAGTTCTTTGGCGCATTTGAGGCAAAGTCCCTCGTTTTTGGTCGTGCCGTTTTCGATTCTGGTAATAAAGATCACGGCTACGTTTTTATTACATTTTGTGCATAAGGTTGGCTGCATTCCGGGTTCTCCTTTATTGGTTATGACACAAGTATACTCTATCTTTTTCGCATTTTCATCCGCCAAATGCAGGCGCGTATGGAAATTAGGGGATGTAAAGCTGTGCGGAATTTCCGGAGATCACGATCGCCGTTCCGTCCGGACGAAGCTCCACGTTTGACGCCATCCAAACATTCGGCGTTCTGGCATAGACCGTCAGATCACGGCGATAGAGGATCAGCTCCCGCGTTGTCAGCACCGCCGCATATTTTCCCGCAGCGGCAATATCAAGGATCTCATCGTCGACGAAGCAGCTTGCAAGCCGTTCGCCGTTCATCCCGACTGTGGTCAGGGTGCAGCGGTTTCCCGCTTTATACATATTCAGAGCGGCAAGAACAAATCCGTCGCCTTCCGTCGTATAATCGCTCAGGTACAGGGACTGCAGATCGAAGATGCTGACATCACTGCCGTTTGCCCGCACCATACGGATCTCGTCCTCGCCGATCAGACAGATGCAGTCATTCGTGAGGAATGTGATGTCATAGATCAGTCCGCCGCCGAGCTCAATCTCGGCTTCCGGCTCCTGCCGATTTGTTCGGAAAAGGTTCAGAAAACAGCAGAAAGCGCCGTCTTTTTGTCCGTAGGATACCGCCGCCATCATTCTTCCGTCCGGCGAGACGGCGCACAGCGGCAGGAATTTACTGGAGGAAAACCAGCGATAGGTTTCCTTCTGTTTCTCATTATACACATGCAGCACCGTTTTATAGCCGCTTTCCGATGCGGCGATGCAGACCGTATCCCCTGAGGAAATATCGGCATCGAAAATGCTGCCGCTTACATCAAGCGCGATCGGCGCAGTACCGCCCTTCGGCAGCACCGCGGCGTGCGAGCCGCCGATATCGAAAAGCAGCAGCGCATCGGTACCGACACGAAGCGCAGGTGCGAGCATGGAAGCATCCTCCGTGCAGACAACGCGCCCGTTTGCGTCCATCGTCCGCAGTCCCGAACGGGATGCAACGGCAAGACCGCCGTCCCAGGAGGCATAGCTGTTGGAGCTGTGTGCGTCAAAAGAATACGTTCCGAATTCTTCCGAAGCGCCCGTTCCGGCATAGCGGAAGAGTCTTCCCACCGCGTCAAGATTCAGCGGCTCACGGAACAGATACAGCGACAGCAGAACAAGGATCGCGATCGCTGCGGCAAGCCCAAGCTTCTTTCGTTTTCCTTCCGGCAAAGGAGGCAGCGGGCGAAGCTTCGTCACATTATCCGACATCGAATTTCACCTTCCCGTCATCATACCACAGATGCGTCATATATAATCCTCCCGCGGGAGCGGTGGGTCCCGCCGCGGTGCGGTCACCCGCATCCAGCAGCGCGCCGATCTCCTCGGGCGCGATCTTCCCTTCGGCTGCGTAGATCGTCGTACCGACCATCGTGCGCGCCATATTATAGAGAAAACCGTTGGCGCAGACACGGAAGCGAAGCATATCGCCGTCGCGGTCCACATTGAAATAATGGACCGTGCGAACCGTCGTCTTCGTCTCCGTTCCGACGGAGCGGACCGCCGCAAAATCGTGCGTTCCCACGAACGCGGATGCCGCTCTCTGCAGAACGTTCTCATCCAGACGCTTGGGATACCACCACGCGCGATTCACATAATACGGATCGCGAATGCGGGCATTGTAGACATAGTAGGTATATTCCTTCTTTTCGCAGGAGAGGATGGCGTTGAAGTCCTCGTGGACTTCCCTTGCGTCCAGAACGGCAATATCCTCCGGCAGATGGGTGTTGAGCGCATACGGGATGCGCTCGGCGGGGATCGTGGAGGTGGTGTGGAAATTTGCCACATAGCGGCGTGCGTGCACGCCCGCATCCGTTCTTCCGCAGCCGACAACGTGGGTCGGATGACCGACGACCGCGGCGACAGCCTCCTCGACCGTCTGTCCGACAGAGATCTCGCTTCTCTGCACCTGCCAGCCGTGGTAGCGCGTACCGATATACGTCAATGTTATCGCAATGTTGCGCATTGTGTTTCTCTCCTGTCAAAAGCCGAAGCAGCGCAGTGCAATGACCGCACCGAGCAGCAGCAAAAGCGCGAGTCCGGCAGCAAGATCGCGGCCTTCCCAGCGCAGAACACGCAGTTTCGTTCTTCCCGCTCCGCCGCAGTAGCAGCGGCATTCCATCGCGGTCGCAAGCTCATCCGCGCGGCGGAACGCACCGATGAACAGCGGGACGAGGATCGGGATCAGCGCCTTTGCGCGGCGGATCAGACTGCCGCTTTCAAAATCGGCGCCCCGCGCCTTCTGCGCGGAGATGATCTTATCCGTTTCCGTCGCCAGCGTCGGGATGAAGCGCAGCGCGATCGACATCATCATCGAAAGCTCATGTACGGGAAACCGAAGCTTGCTCAGCGGACGGAGCAGCCGCTCCATTCCGTCGGTCAGGTCCATCGGCGAGGTCGTATAGGTCAGAAGGAAGGTGCCGACCACGAGCATCGCAATGCGGAGCACCATAAAGCCTGCGTTCTGCAGTCCCTGCTTCGTGATCGTGAAGATCCAGAAGGAAACCAGCGGGTCGCCCGTTGTGTAGAACATATTCAGGATCCCCGTCAGCAGGATCACGAACAGGAGCGGCTTCATGCTCCTGAGGATCGTGCCCGGCGCAACGCGGGAAAGCCCGATGCAAAGCAGTAAAAATGCCAGCATAATGCCGTAGGAGATGTACCATTTCGCCAAAAACAGCGCCACGATGTAAATCACCGTCGCAAGGAGCTTGGTGCGGGGATCGAGGCGGTGCAGGATCGAATTGCCCGGGAAATACTGCCCCAGCGTAAAATCACGCATCATTTCCGCACGCCCCCTCTCATCGCGAGGATCGCGGTCTTTGCCTGCTCCACAGTGTAGACGGAGGGATCGACATCGAGCCCCAGCTCGCGCAGGCGCAGGAAAACTTTCGTGATCTCCGGCACGTCCAGCCCGACCGCACGCAGCGCATCGGGGCGTGAGAAAACCTCCTGCGGCGTCCCGGTTATGATTGAGCAGCCCTCGTGCATCACCAGAAGCCTGTCCGCACAGGCGGCGACGTCCTCCATCGAATGTGAAACCATAATGACACCCGCGTTCTGCGAACGCTGATAGGCGCGGATATTCTCAAGGATCATTTCCTGTCCCAGCGGGTCAAGTCCCGCAGTCGGTTCATCGAGCACCAGCACATCCGGCTCCATTGCGATCACACCGGCGATGGCAACGCGGCGTTTCTGACCGCCCGAAAGGTCGAATGGAGAGCGGGAGAGGGTTTCCTCCGGAATGCCGGCAAAGCCCGCGGCACGGCGGACGCGGCGGTCGATCTCAGCTTTATCCAGTCCCATATTTTTCGGGCCGAAGGCAATATCGTCGTAGACCGTCTCTTCAAAAAGCTGATACTCCGGGTACTGAAAGACAAGGCCTACGCGGAAGCGGATGCTCCGCGTAAACTGCTTGTCCGACCAGATATCTTTCCCGTCAAACAGCACCGTGCCGGAACAGGGCTTCAGAAGTCCGTTCAGGTGCTGGATCAGCGTGGACTTTCCGCTGCCCGTCCTTCCGATCACACCCAGAAACTCGCCGCGCTCCAGCGCAAACGACACATCGTGCAGCGCTTCATGACGGAAGGGTGTATCATCCGAATAGGTGTAGGATATATTGTTGATTTGTAGGATCGGGTTCAAAATGCATTCCTCCGAATATAGGGTCAGGCCTTCAAAAGATCATAAAGTGCCTGCGCACATTCGTCCACAGAAAGCGCGTCATCGGGAATATCGATCCCCTCGGCGCGAAGCTCGTAGATCAGCTGAGTCGACTCCGGCACCGCAAGCCGTGCGGAGCGGAGCAGCTCCACCTGCCGAAAGACCTCTCTCGGCGTTCCGTCCGCAAGGATCTTTCCCTCGGAAAGTGCAACAACACGGTCTGCCTGTGCGGCCTCGGACATATGGTGCGTGATCAGCACCACGGTAATGCCCCACTCGCGGTTCAGGCGGTGGATCGTTTCCACGATCTCCTGTCTCGCTCCGGGGTCCAGCATAGCCGTCGGCTCGTCCAGAACGACACATTTCGGACGCATTGCGATCACGCCCGCGATCGCGATGCGCTGCTTTTGTCCGCCCGAGAGCAGATGCGGCGCAAAGTCGCGGAACTGCTCCATCCCGACCGTCCGCAAGGCGTCATTCACACGCTCGCGAAGTTCCTGCGTGGGAATGCCGAGGTTCTCCGGTCCGAACGCAACGTCCTCCTCAACAATACTGGAGACGATTTGATTGTCCGGATTCTGGAAGACCATACCGACGCTGCGGCGGATCTGCAGAAGGAGCGATTCGTCCTTCGTATCCATTCCGTACGCGAGCACACTTCCGCCGCTCGGCAGAAGGATCGCATTCATATGCTTGGCAAGCGTGGATTTCCCGCTGCCGTTGTGTCCGAGGATCGCCGTAAAGCTCCCGGACTCGATCTTCAAATCAAGGTTTTCGAATACAGACGTACTCGCCTCGTCCTCTGCGTTCGGGTAGAGAAAGCGAAGCGAGCGAACGTCGATCGCAGGCTCAGCCACGCTGTTTTCCCACCTTTCCGCTCACCCATCTGCCGGTGCTTCCGCAGGGCAGAACAAGTCCGGAATCGCGCACGGGAAGTCCCAGCTCCCCGCTTTCGCTCGAACCGCCGAAGCGGCTTGTGATGAGCGTGCCCAGAAGATAGCTGAGAACGGACGGCGCAAGTCCCGTCGTGTAGGAATTGATGATAAAAAACAGCGGATCGTCCGAAAGGACCTTCGTGACAAGCTCCAAAAACGGATAGAGATTCTGCTCCAGCTTCCAGATCTCTCCGGAGGGGCCTCTTCCGTAGGAGGGCGGGTCCATGATCACGGCGTCGTAACGCTTGCCGCGGCGGATCTCCCGCTCCACGAACTTCGAGCAGTCATCCACGATCCAGCGGATGGGCTTCTCGGAAAGTCCGGAGGACTTTGCATTCTCCTTTGCCCATGCCACCATTCCCTTGGCGGCATCCGCGTGACAGACCTCCGCACCCGCGGCAGCGGCTGCAAGGGTTGCGCCGCCGGTGTAGGCAAAGAGATTCAGCACGCGGACCGGACGTCCT
>JAFVWG010000292.1 GCA_017501805.1 Oscillospiraceae bacterium | reverse complement strand
GAGAAGATCTCCAACCTTGCGTATATCACGCCGTTTTTGTCGATCGTATGGACGGCTGTATTCCTTCGGGAGGAGATCGGGCTGAACTCCCTGCTGGGATTGGTCATCATTGTTCTCGGGATCGTTATTCAGCTGAGAAAAACGGAGAAGACGGAATCCGCAGGCTGAACAGCTGGAAGAAACGTGGAATGCTTTGTGTGCGGCGGTTGATTTTTCCGTGAAATAGGCAGTATAAAAGACAAACAGGCTTCCCCAATCGGGGAAGCCTGTTTCTTTACATATCTGATTGGCGCGGGCGGGATCAGGCGGGCGGGTCTTTCCGCTTGATGAGGCCGTTGATGAGCAGTGCGGAGAAGATACCGATGAAGGTCTGGAAGACGCGCATAATGGCATAGAAGTAGATATCTTCTTCGTTGTGGGAAACCATACAGATGATCGGAATGATTGCGGCGATTCCGCAGAACGTTTCGCACTTAAATTGTTCTGCGGCAATGAGTGCAACGAGCGTCGCAAGCAAAATAAAGAACAGCTCTGCTACCGTGCTCCACATCTCCGAACGGATCATAGAGGTCACATAATAGGAGAGGAAGATAAAAATAAGTCCTACAATAAGGCCGATAAAGGTTGCTTTGACCCGCAATCTTGAGGTTCGTTTCGTCTTGTCGACCGTCTCGCGGATCTCAACGACCGAATAGATGTATGCGAAAATCGGGTGCGGCGACAGCGTAGGCAGGAATATGCGAACGATCTGCCAGACAGCAAACGCAAGTGTCAATGCCATAAGGCTTTTCATTTTCCGCATACCGATATGTATCTTCATAGAAAACCCCTCTCTTTTTAAGCAGGTTTACATCCACACAATAAAGATCAGATACATCAGCGGAATCGTGATAACGGACAGCGTGTGTGAGATCATAGACATAGAGGCGCCGGTTTTGGTGTCGGCGCCGTATGCCGCGGGATAAACCAGCGTATTGAGTCCCAGCGGTGTGCCGAAGCAGATCAGCGCCAGCGTCATAAGCTCGTCGTTCGCGCCAAGGAATTTCAGCACCAGCATTATTGCTGCCGGAATGACGATCAGTCTCAGAAGTGAGATGATATAGACCTTCTTGTTCAGCAGGAGCTCTTTGAGTCGGTATCCGCCAATGACAAAACCCGCAAGGAGCATCGCGATCGGTCCCTGGCATTTGCTGGCACTTTCCAATGCACTAATGATAAAGGAAGGGACATAAGCTGTCAAGCCCGCAAGACCGAAAACGATGCCCGTGACCAGGGCGATTATCGGAGGGGTGAGGAGACCTCTTTTCAAATTCTGCGCCAGACTTGCGTTGTGCTCCTTCGGGATCAGTGAGTACAAGCCCCAACTGCTGCACACAATTCCGACAAGGAAGGTGAACAGGGAGTATTTGTAAAAAAGATCGTTTCCCCAAATGCCGAGAACGATGAAATTTCCCATAAAGCCGTAGTTGCCAAAGGTCAGCGCGTATCGGTAGATATTTCTCTGATAGGCAAGCTCCGGGGAAGAACGGGCGTTTCTCACAAACAGGGGAGCCAGAAGACAGGCAAGACCGATGGCGCAGAGGACGATCGCCAAACCCGTGAAGATCAGATACGCATTTTCCGTAAAGGTTTTGACGGTGCATTTGGTCATTTGCGTAAACAGGGAAAGCGTCGGCAGAAAAACGAAGGTCTCCATTTTTGCCATGACCGTGCCGGAGTTCTCCGGCAGAGCTTTTGTTTTTCTGAGGATGAAGCCGAGCAGGATCAGCGTGAACATCACGAGCATTTGCCTGAGTGTGAGAGAAAATACTTCCATACAGATCTCCTTTGTGAATTGAATTACGCAGAACAGATATCAACGCACGGAAGGCGTTCTGCCGTCGATGATGCGCGGTGCGGATGCCTCTTTTTGCAATTTGGCAAGACCGGGGAAGAATACGCACATCGCGATCATGAGGCACAGGATCCAGCCGATCGGCCATACGAGATAAAGGAATGTCAGATTCGGGCAAAGCGGGAAAATATAGCGGACCCAGAAGAGCCGAAGCAGACACATAAAAACGAATGTTGTGACCGTCGGAACGATCGGCTTGCCGATTCCGCGAAGCGCGCCGCTCATAACCTCGTTGATGCCGCAGATGAAATATGTACTTGAGACAATGATCATTTTCTGCTGAGAATACGCAATGACAGCGGGGGTCGTGGACATAAACGAAGAAAGCTGACGGGAGAAGAGCGCTGACAGCGCACCGAGCGAGGCGGCAAAAAGGATCGTAATGATAACGGATTTTCCGACGGCGTCTTTTGCCCGCTTGAAATTTTTTGCGCCGACGTTCTGCGCTACGTAGGGGATGATCGCAAGGGACGGCGCGTGCGCGATCTGATAGAGGATGCCGTCAAACTGGTTTGCGATGGAAAGTCCTGTGGTTGCATCCGCACCGAAACTGTTGACAGCGGTGACGATCACGGTGTTGGCCAGAGAATACAATGCGCTTTGCAGACCCGTAGGGACGCCGATGAAGAGCATCTGCTTCAGTTCATCGCCGTAGAAGCGCATTTTTTTGTAATTAAAGTGGATCATATCCTTGCTTTTCAGCATAACGGCAAAGCAAAGACCGCCCGCTACGGCATTGGAAACGATGGTGGCGACCGCAACGCCCTCCACCGTTGTATGCAGCACAGTAACAGAGAAAAAGTTCAGCAGGATCTTGGTGACACCGCCAAACATCAGATAGCGCATCGGGCGGCGGGTGTCGCCGATGGCGCGGAGGATCGCGGCGCAGAAGTTATAGAACATAATGACCGGCACACCCCAGAAGTAAATCTTGAAGTAAACCGTTGCCTGCGCAAAGAGCGAGTCGGGGCAGTTTGTCCATTTGAGGAACAGCTCGGCACAGGTGACGCCGATGACAGCAAGTGCGACGCCGCCGACGATGGAAAATAAAACGGCACAGCCGACGGCTTTTTCGGCATCCTCGCGGTCATTTCGTCCGATGTGCCTTGCGATCACAACATTCGCACCGGACGCGATGCCGATCAGAAGGCTTGTGCACAGAACGATCAGCGTGCTACAGGCGCCGACCGCACCGACGGCGGTGTCGTCCGCAAAGTTTCCCAAAATCGCCATATCGATCGCGCTGAAGAGTGTTTGCATCACGTTCATGATCATAATCGGGATCGTGATGGAGAGCAGTCCCTTGAATACGGAACCGGATAACATATCAACAGTATTCTTCATGTTTGACCTCCGTGTGCTCCGCAGAGTATTCAACATAGGGCATACTCATTATAACAATTTTCGCTATGCAAAATTATGTATTTACATAAATTAACTTGCACAAAAGATAGATTATTTGTATAATGACAGCGGTGATTGTATGGAATATCTGATCAATTATGCAAAGCCGATCAGCCCGCCGCACACGCATAAGTATTACGAGATCATCGTGTACACGCGGGGAAGAGGCATTTTTCACGCAAACGGGAAGGATATAGAGGTCACACCGGGGAAGATCATTATCATTCCTCCCGGAACGGAGCACGGCGCCGCGCCTGTGGACGAAGATTTCGAGCGGATCTATATCTCGGGTCCGTTTCAGCATATGTTCAATCTGCAGCTGCCGACTGTGGTTGTTGACAATGCGGCGGGAGAAGGGCTGGAGCTTGCAAAGATCCTCTACAAAAACCGATTTTCCAATCAGGAGTACATCACGGCGCTCATCGGCGCTTTTTCGCACTTTTTGCTGGATCGCATCAATATGGAAAACGAGATTTTTCTTGCGATCAAGGACATCGTTGAGGAGATCACCGACTGCTTCCACGACAGCGGCACGGATCTTTCCGCCATTCTGCGGAGGAGCGGATACAGCGAGGATTATATCCGCGCACAATTCAAAAAGATAACGGGAAAGACGCCGACGGAGTTTCTGACGAAAATGCGGATCGCACATGCGCGTTATCTGATCGATACCTATCGGAACTCCATCCCGCTCTCGGACATTGCCGGACAGTGCGGATACACCGACTATGTCTATTTTTCGAGGAGATTCAAGCAGGTTATGGGACTGTCTCCGAGAAGCTATCTGAAGGATGTAACGGATTTCCGAAAATAGAAAAGCACGGGCTCTGCCGTCCGGCAGAGCCCGAATTCGTCTTTACATATCCATCATATTCTGCACGGCGTTGGTGATGCCGTGCTTCACGCCCTGCGCCGCGTCATCCACGGTCCGATAGACCGTTGAGGTCTTCGGCAGCATCATAACGACCGCCGCGCCCGCCAGCATTCCGAGTCCCAGAGTCGCCGCAAAGTTTTTGACCTGCATTTCGCATCCTCCTTTCGCGCGTTTTTGCTCCGACAGGTCTAGTATTCCCGAAAAAACGGTGAAGAAAAGAAGCGATCTGCAGAAAAAACTATGGATTTTTTTCCGAATTTGATATATCATTCTATCAGAAACGGTTCAATTTTGAACAGCAAGGAGCTGAGAAAATGTCTATCGATGTTTTGCAGCAAAAGATCCGCAATATGAAGAACCCGACGATGGTCGGGATCGATCCGATCCAGAGCCTCCTGCCGGAGCATATTCTGCGCGAAGCGTACGCCGAGCACGGCGAGACGCTCAAGGGGCTTGCACAGGCGTATCTTGTTTTCAGCAAAGGGATCCTCGACGTGCTGAAGGAAACGGTCCCCGCCGTCAAGATCCAGTCCGGCTGTTTCCAGGCGCTCGGTTTCGAGGGCGTAAAGGTTATGGAAGAGCTGATCGCCTATGCCGGAGAGCTCGGCTATTATGTCCTGATGGACACGATGCGCGGCGACATCGACTGCACGGCGGAGGCGCTGGCGCAGTCCTATTTCGGCGGTGTGAAGATCGGTGAAAACAGCTATCTGCCGTATCCCTGCGATGCGGTGATGACCAACAGCTATCTCGGCAGCGACGGCATTATGCCCTTCACGAAATTCTGCAAGGAGGGGAAGAACGTCTTCCTGCTCGCAAAGACCTCCAACAAGTCCTCCCGCGAGGTGCAGGATATGCTTGCGGGCGACAGGATCGTCTATCAGGTCATTCTCGACCTTGCGATGCGCTGGAGCATTGACCTCTTCGGCAAAAGCGGCTATTCCGAGATCGGCGTCGCCGTCAGCGGCTGCCATCCCGGTATTTTGGGCAAGATGCGCGAAAAGTACGACCGTCTGTTCTTCCTTGTGCCCGGCTACGGCGCACAGGGAGCGAACGCGCGCGATGTGCAGTACGCCTTTGACAAATACGGTCACGGAGCGGCCATCTGCGCGGGCAGAAGCATTCTCTACGCCTTCCGCAAGATGGGCGACTCGGGCGAAAACTATGCCGAATGTGCGCTGCAGGCGGCGCAGAAAATGCGCGATCAGATCGCGCTCTACGTCAGGATCCTGTAACGGAATATGTAAGCCGATCCACAGGCAGCAGGGAAGGTCCCTGCTGCCTGTTTTCTCACTGTCCTCTCGCAACGCTGTCTGCGACAAGACGCATGCCGTAATCGACAAGATTGCGGTTGTCTCCGTTGACAACGCCGTTGTGCGTCGTGGAGACATTTCCCTCGACGGCGGTTCCCGTAGTCATATCGCTGCGGGTGCCGTTCTGATCCGGATTCAGCATTTCCTCGGCTGTGCAGCCTGCGGCGCAGAAGATCAGCGTAAACGCGAGCAGAGCTGCCAAGGCGGCTTTTTTCATATTGCATACCTCCTTGTATCTGAAAAGATCGTCGACCTTGCAAGCGTATTTTTTGCCGCTTTGGCAGGAATATTCGCATCCCGACAGGAAAAATCAGCATAAAAAATCGCACGCGGAAAACCGCGTGCGAAGGGCGGCTATTTAATTCCGTGCGGGGCGGCGGTCGGGCAGCTGGGCAAGAATGATGGCCGAGAACATCAGCGCCGAGCCGAGCAGTTCCGTGGAGGACAGTCCCTTTCCGACCAGCAGCCACGCGAAGAGCGCGGCAAACACGGACTCTGTGCTCATCAGAATGGCTGCCAGAGTGGGATGCACGTCTCTCTGCGCCACGATCTGCAGGGTGTAGGCGATGCCGCAGGAGGCAAAGCCCGCGTAGCAGAGCGGCAGCCAGCAGTCCAGAAGCGCGGGGACGGACGGCGTCTCGGAAAGAGCGGCGCCGACCGCGGAAAGAAGCGCGGAAACAAGGAACTGTATGCAGGAGAGCTTCACACCGTCGACGTCGCCGCTCACGCGGTCGACCATCAGAATGTGTCCTGCGAAGCAGAACGAGCAGCCGAGCGTCAGCAGCTCACCAAGACCGAAGGAAACGCCGCCGGTGAAGCAGAGAAAGTACATTCCGACGATCGCGATCGCAACGGCGCACCAGATGCGGAAGGATACACGCCTGCCGAAGAGCAGACCGAAGATCGGCACGATCAGAATATACAGCGCCGTGATAAAGCCCGAACGTCCGGGCGTGGTATAAAGCAGACCAAACTGCTGCAGACTGGTCGCGAAGAACATGAACAGACCGCAGATGAGTCCCGCGATCCGGAGCTTTTTCCCGGCGGCTTTTCGCTCCTCTTCGCTTTGCGGCAGCGCCTTTCGGCTTCTGATCCAAATCACGGGGAGCAGCACCAAAAAGCCCATAAACTGGCGTACTGCCTGAAATGTCAGAGGCGGAACGGTTTTCAGTCCCTCGCTCTGTGCAACGAACGCACCGCCCCAGATCATAGCGGTGAGCAGCAGGAGCAGCGACCCGCGTAATTGCTTGTTCATAAGTAAATCACCACAAAAACGCATTTAGCCTAGCATAGTTTTCCCGCTGTGTCAAAGGAAAATGCGTTGTGCTACGACGGTGCGTGTGCTATAATAATTATTTGGAGACGAAAACGGCAATATAAATTTCTAAAGAAAGAAGATCCTGCAATGAGGACAACAAACCTGGCGAAGAATTTTACAACCGGAAGCATACCGAAGCAGCTTTTTGCGCTGATGATACCGTTTATGTTTTCAAACGCGCTGCAGGTGCTGTATTCGACGATCGATATGATCGTCGTTGGGAAATATGTCGGAACGGCAGGACTGTCTGCGGTTTCACAGTCAAGCTCGATTTTGAACTTTGCCACCATGGTCTGCCTTGGCTTTTCAAACGGCGGACAGGTGCTGATTGCACAGGCGATCGGCGCAGAGAAGAAAAAAGAAACAAACAGCATCATCGGAACATTGTTTACGGTGATCCTCTCCATGGGCGCCTTGTTCTCGGTTGTGATATTCTTTTCAAAGAACGCGGTCATTAAACTTATGAACATTCCGCCGGAATCTGTGGCCATGTCGAATGATTATCTGACCATCTGCGGACTTGGAATGATATTTACGGCAGGCTATAATTTGGTTTCCGCGATACTCAGGGGAATGGGCGACTCGAAAAGACCGCTCCTTTTCATTGCGATCGCATCGGCGGTGAATCTCATTCTGGACATACTGTTCACGGGAATTCTGAGATGGGGAGTCTCCGGTGCGGCATGGGCGACGATCATCGGACAGGCGGCGTCGTTTGCTTTTTCCATTTTCTATCTCTATAAAAACAGACTGGCATTCGGGTTTGACTTTAAGCTGCAGAGCTTTAAGCCTGTTTTGAAATATGTCAAAATGATACTTGGCCTCGGGACACCGATGGCAATTCAATCGGGCTTTATCAATATCTCGATGCTCTATGTAAACGCGCTGATCAATTCGCTCGGCGTTGTTGAATCGGCAACCTTTGGCGTTGGCGTGAGAATTGACGATATTATGAATAAAATTTCGATGGGCATTCAATATGCCGCTCTGCCGATGATCAGTCAGAACATCGCCGCAAAAAAGGTAAAGCGTGCTGAGCGGGTCGTTCATTTCGCGTGGATTTATTCGGCAACATTTACCGTAATTTTCGTTTCGCTTTACATATGCTTTGGTAAGGAGATCTTTATGCTGTTTTCTGACGATACGGCTGTTCACGCTCTTTCGCCGACCTTTATCAAAGCAATCCTGTGGCTGTTTATACCGTTTGCGGTGATGCGCGGAACGGGGGCGTTTATTCAGGGAATCGGAAATGTCAAATTTGGCATGGTGCTTTCGATCCTTGACGGTGTGGCGCTCAGGATAGGCCTCAGCTGGCTGTGCGGAATTTATCTCGGCTATGGGTTTTACGGTTTTGTGCTCGGTTATGCACTTGCTCCGTTTGGATATGCGATCCCGTCGCTGATCTATTTCCTGAGCGGAATGTGGAAAAAACGCAGGGTCCTTGCAGATGATATATAATATTTCTGTATTTTATGAACGAACGAGGGATGTATCATGCGTGAACGCAATGAAATAGAACTTTGCTACCGCTGGGCGCTTGAGGATCTGTATGTAAGCGATGAAGCATGGGGAGAAGACCTCGGGAAGCTGACGGCGCTGGTGGAATCCGTGCCGAACTACCGCGGCAGACTCGGAGAAAGCGCTGCGACGTTACTGGAATATTTGCGGCTGAACGACGAGATGGAAGTGCTTGCGGACAGCCTCGGAAACTACGCCGCGCGCAAGGCGGACGAGGACACGCGTGTTTCCGCGGGTCAGGCGCTGCGCGGAAAGCTTGCCGCGCTTCTGACGAAGGCGGGGGAGCTGTCCGACTTTGAAGCGCCGGAGCTTCTGGCGATCCCGGATGAGACGCTTGCGGCGATGTTCGCGGAGCAGCCGGAATTGGAGGTCTACCGCCGCGGACTGGAAAAACTCCGCAGGCGCCGTGCGCACATCCTTCCGCCCGAAGGGGAGAAGCTGCTGGCCGCGGCAAGCGAGCTTGCCTGTGTGCCGGAAGAGACATTTTCACTGCTGAACGATGCGGATCTGACCTTCCCGCCGGCGGCGGACAGCGAGGGAAAAGAGCACCCGCTGACGCACGGAAGCTTTATTCCGCTGATGCAGAGCGAGGATCGCACCCTGCGGAAAAACGCCTTTGAGAACCTCTACGGCGTCTACGGCGCGTTCCGCAATACGCTTGCCGCGACGCTCTCGGGGCAGATGAAGCGCCTGTGGTTCTGCGCGAAGAGCCGCAACTACAAAGATCCGCTCGAAAAGAGCCTTTCGGCAAACGAGGTCCCGGTCTCGGTCTATGATTCGCTGATCGAGACGGTCAACGAGAATATGCATCTGATGGGGAAGTACGCAAGGCTGCGGAAGAAGCTGCTCGGCGTGGATGAGCTGCGTTGGTACGACCTTTACGCTCCGCTTGTGGAGGATGCGCAGAAGGAGATCCCCTACGAGGAAGCCGTGCAGACGGTTTTGCAGGCGCTTTCGCCCCTGGGCGAGGACTATGCCGCAACGCTGAAAAAAGGCTTTTCCGAGCGCTGGATCGATGTGTACGAAACGCCCGGAAAACGCTCCGGGGCGTATTCCGCCGGAGCGCGGGTGCATCCGTATGTGCTGCTGAACTACGCGGGTGACCTTGACGGCGTGTTTACGCTTGCACACGAGATGGGGCACGCGCTGCATTCCCACTACTCCAATCTGCATCAGCCCATCTGTAAGGCAGACTATGTGATCTTCGTTGCGGAGGTCGCCTCCACCTGCAACGAAGCGCTTTTGATGGAGCATCTGCTGAAGACGACAAAAGAGCCGAAACAGCGCGCACTGCTGATTAACCACTTCTTGGAGCAGTTCCGTGCAACGCTTTATCGCCAGACGATGTTCGCGGAGTTTGAACGCACAATCTGCCGTATGCAGGGAGCGGGTGAGCCGCTTACGCCGGATGCGCTGTGCGGCGTCTACCGCGAACTGGTCGTGCGCTACTTCGGCGGCGAGATCGCCGCGGATGACAACATCGCGCTCGAGTGGGCGCGCATCCCGCACTTCTACTATGATTTCTATGTTTACCAGTATGCGACCGGATATGCCGCAGCGATCGCGCTCTCGCGCAGGATCCTGAGCGGAGAAGAAGGTGCTGTGGAGGATTATCTCGGCTTCCTGCGCGGCGGCTGCAGCGCAGATCCGATCACGCTTCTGCGCGGAGCGGGCGTGGATATGACCTCCTCCGAGCCGGTGCGCGAGGCGCTGAAGCTGTTTGACACCCTGCTCGACGAGATGGAAGAGCTGACAAAGGAGATCGTTTGAAATGGAAGGACTGTTTTTGCCGAGCCTGCACACGTTTGAAAATGACAATGTATTTACCGGGAGCTTCGGCGAGCTTCGCTTCAAGGTCACGCCGCAGATCGTCAATCTGACGCCGAAAGAGGTCGACTTTGAAAAAAGCTCCATGAAGGCGGAGTACTGGCACGGTCCGTTCTGCTATGAGAAAAGCGAGATCGAGGGTGAACGCGAGTTTCCGCTGACCGAAGAGGGCAAAGCTGCGATGCTCGCTTTCCTGATGGAACAGACGAGATAAAACAACGGCGCACTGCAAAAGCAGTGCGCCGTTATGTTTGTACATATCAGACAGGCATCGAGAAGAGCATCCGGGATTTTGAGAGCATCTGCGGTGTACGCAGGCTGTTGCGGAACTCGATATCGCCGGAGGCGTCGCTCTCTTCGAGGGCATTGCCCGCCTCCAGCTTTCTCCTGACCTCGTGTGCGACATCGTCCGCGGCGTCAAAGAAACGCACATCGTATCCCAACGCGGTGCGGATGACGTCCTTGGCAAAGGGGAAATGCGTACAGCCGAGCACGACCGCCTCGACCGGGTCTTTCACAGCGGGAGCGAGGGCTTTTGTGAGAGCGGAGAGGAGACCCGCCCGGTCACACAGACCGTCTTCGACATAGGTGACG
>JAFVWG010000291.1 GCA_017501805.1 Oscillospiraceae bacterium | reverse complement strand
CGGATCGATGCTGATAACGCCGTTGTAATAGGACGCGGCCGCACCGTTCCGCGGTGCGACGGCGCGCAGCTCTGTGCCGAAGATCTTTGCGATCTTCTCCGCCTGCCGGAAACGCGCCTGCCTGACGGGATCATTCGTCCCGTAGGCACCGAGCGCCAGCACCGGCGATTTTTCCCCTTGACTTTTTTCAGCGGTTGCGGGTATACTGTTTTTAGTGAAAGCATGCGCGCCATTGGGCGTTTCGGACGTAGGCTGCAGGGAGCTATGCTCCATGTTCAGCATTTGGTCGGTGCTTTCACTCTTTTTCTGCATATATGCAGAAACAACGCGTAGCTTTTTCGCGTTCGCATCCGGGACGGCTTCAACTATGTAGTATGTGCCGTCAACTCTTTTTGAAAATCTTACCAGCGGTGCTCCTCTGCGATCTTTGCTTTGGAATTCACGGCTATACACCTGCTTTCCATTTTCATCACGCAGGGTTTCTACTCCGTCGTAGTTGTCCAGTACATAACCCATTCGGGCGATATCATTATCATCTGCCATCGTATGATCCTGCTGACCATTCTTTCCATGGCGATTTTCAATGTGTTGCACCGCATTTCCGCCGAAGGAGTGCTCATAGCCGCTTACATCAATTCCAAGCAAGCCTTCAATGTCTCGCACCGCCCTATCTGACACATCTCCAAGGGAAATTGCCGCCTTTTTCTTGTAATTCGGATTTTGAAGAAGCCGCCATTTTTTCAGATACTCCAGCACTTTCTTATCGGTCGACTGCCGATATTCTGAAATCAACCGATTTTCTGCCGGTGTATGCCCAACCGGGTTTGTAACAATGATCGTACTGTCCGCCGTCTCCGTCCCGGAGGCGGTTTTTTCTATCCCGGGAGCAGGAAGCGGCAGCACACGGGAAGGTTCAGGCTGCGTTTGTTCCATTTCATTCACCCGGTACTGTCTGCCGGCAGCACGGATCTCCTGCCGCGTCGTGAAGTCATTTTCCGCAATGCGTTCAAGGTTCCCCTGCGCCATTCGATACGCATCGCTATCCGGAGAGAAACGCGTGCCGCGGCGCAGCTCGTTGTCCATCGCAGCGCGAACACCGCCGTTTTTTCTTGCAAGATCTTTGCCGATGGCGGTATCTGTCGTATAATCCAAGCCCACGGCGCTTCCTGCCATAACGGCACCGGAGAAGGCTCCGCCCAGCATACTGAGCGAAAGATCTCTTGCGCGGTCTGCGACCGCGAGAGAAAACGCTTCCTTTGCGCTCTTCCCCTGCTCTTCATATTCCCGGATCGCGCGCTTCCACGCGCTCTCGCTCTGACCGCTTATCACATCGTAAAGGCCGTCAGCAAGCCAGTTGACAGCATCGCTCGCGCCTTCTTCCGCACCTTCCGCAAGAACGTTCTTGATCCAGTATTTAAACCCGCTGTCCGTAAGCCGCTTCGGATCGAGCAATGTTTCTAGGCTCACCATTTCGGTGAGAATTTCGGCACCGCCTGCGATCATACCGAGAATGTATGCACGGTTGCTGTCCATTCCCTGGTCCAAAGCCGCGGTCGTTGCGTCCGCCGCCGCCGACGTTCCCATAACAGAAAGCGAAAGTGCTTTTGCCGCAGGCGCGGAAAATGCGGTCCCGCCGAAGCCGCCGGTGATCGCCGCCGTATAGAGAAAGTCCGCCATACTCATCGCCGTCTGATATCCCCAGTTCCCGAGCTGACGCCACCCGTTATTTGAGTCCCCTTCGAGGATCATCCGGGAGGTCTCGCTTCTGACATCCTGTGAAAATGCGGAAACTGCGTTGTACCCCGCATTCGGGTCGATCGGCTCTCCCGAAAGGAGCGAGACAGTATTTCCGACCACGCTGCTGAGCTTCATCGGAATCGCAAGCACCGTCAGCAAGTTCAATCCTGCAGTGCTGAAGGCACCTGCTGCGCCGGGCTGATTCACCGCGTCACGGATCCACTCCTGACTTTGCTCCCGGTTTGCCGCCGTTCGACGACGCTCAAAAGTATCGAGATAGGCGAGCGCCTCTTCCGGATTCTCAGGAAGAAACAGATAGTTGAAGATCTCCCGCTCCTCCTGTGTCATTGTCGCGACCTGATCCGCGATTTTCTTCGCCGCAGCTGCGTGGTCGATAACAGCATCCTCAGTACGGTGCGTCCTATTCCCCGCGATCTCTTCCTTCTCCGAGAGGGAAATATAGGCTTCTTTCGCGCCCGGCACCTGATTCACCATATCGTAGAGAGCATCGGCGCTGTTCGCATATTCACCGTTTCTCTGCCGGGTCCGGAAGGCAGCCTTCTGTTCAAAGCCCGGTCGATTCATCAGCTGATGCGACCACGCGTTTTCCGCCATATCCGCCATACCGGTTGCGATCTGATATTCCCGCCTCGTGCGGTCGGTATCTTTTTGGAACGGAGCAAGGGTCATATTCGCATACCGCTCGAAGAGCCTGTCCATGTTCTTGCGTGTCACACGCTCGCCCGGCTGCAGCAGACCTCTTTTCTGCAGTTCATCGTTCATTATGACAAACTGGTCTGCATGCCAACCGGAAACCACAGCATCGCTTCCAACGTTTTCCGTTTCCGTGATGGCTCTGCGCCAGTTCCCGACATTGAGACTCACATCATCCTTTGCCTTTGCAAAGGCGTTCAGCGCAGCATAGTACTTCTCCCGCGCGTCGTTCTCAAGCATCAGTCCCCGTCGGTCAATGCTTTTTTTCTCTTCAGCGGCGCTTCCAGCAGGCCGTCCATCCGAAAGCTGCCCCGGCGCAAGAATGTTCCGTCCGGGAATTGCTTTGTTTTGAACATTTCCCGCAGATAAGGCAATCGCCTGCATCTGCCGATCGATAGCGTCAACGGGTTTCTTCCCCTTTGTCTTTTCAACAAAATCTGCTTCGTTGGCAAAGGTTGCATAATATTCCTCTTCCCGGCTAAGTCCGGCGCGTGCGCCTGCAAGATAGCGCGCATAGGATCCGACGCCCTGTGCGATTACGTCGTATTCCTCCGGAGAAAGCTGCGCTCTCTTCTGCTCCAGCTCGGCGAAGAGTTCCGCGCCGTTCTGTGCGAGTTCGGAGATCTTATCTTCCTTCTCCGTTCTGTATGCGGAGAAATTCGGCTGATAGACACCGTTTCGCGCCGTGTAGTCCTCGGAGAGCTCTTTTCCGAGGGCGTCCACATTCATCATCCACTGATAAAGATTCGACGCTTTCGGCGCGCTCTGCTTCGCAGGAGCGGCGACCGGCGCCGCCGAAGATGCTTTTGCGGGGCTGCTCATAAGAGCAGTCCCGCTTTTCTTCGGTTCGGTTTTGGTCTTTTTGTTGATCCCGGGAGAGGGCAGCGGCAAGACAGGAAGCTTTCCTCCCGCGATGTCGGATCCGGTCTTGAATTTCATATTTCTTCCTCCTTAGTGACCCCATGCCGCAAGAACGCTTTCGAGAGGAAGTCCGTAATAACCTTCCACGATCGTGCGGACCATATCCGATTTGTCACCATTCGCCGCCGCAAAAACTGCCGTCTCTGCCTGCTTTTCTGTGTATGTAGTCTGCTTCGGCAAGCCTTTTCGCGCCGCGAGCAGAACCGCAAGCTGTTTCGGGATCCCTGCCGCGGCAAGCGTCGCGTCATCGGGAAGGAAGCCGTTCTCAAGCACGCTCATCACAAGCGCGTACATCTTCTGCTGATCGGCGGAAGCAGTCTGCGCCGCCAGTGCATCTGCCGTCTTCCTATCCTCCCTTGCCCATCCTTCCCGCGTAAGCGCCAGCGAGCGCTCGGCATCTTCCAACGCATACTGCCGATTGAGCAAGGCAGAAAGCAGGCTCGCGTAGCTCTGCTGCCGCTGCTGTGCCTCCTGAGCTGCGATCGTCGCATAGGAGATGTCGCCCTGCAGCCGCGTGTCGATCGCCGCCTGATCCAGTTCCGCCTGCGTATTCAGCCGCTCGATTTCACCCTGACGGAGTGCATCCGCATAAGAAGTATCGATCCCGAGCCGCGTCGTCTCCGCCATACCGCCGGTGATTCCCTGCGCCGCAAGCTGCTGGTCGAGGTCCTTCTTCGTGCGCATCTTGTTGATGTAGAGTTGCCGGAAAAGATCCGCGTAGCTCAGGTCGGTATTTTTCTTCTGCAGATTGATGTCGTTCACGGCGCGCTGCACGGCGGCATCGGTCGCACTTTTCTGCGCTGACAGGAAGTCATTGTTCCGATTCTGCGTGAGTTTGAACAGCGCGGAGAGAATAGCACCGCTGTTGTTCGGATCGGCTGTGCTCTGATTCGGACTTTCTCCGCCGACCTGGACAGCCATTTTTTTGCCGTCCTTGATCGCGTACACAACGCCGTTCTCATTGACGAGCTGGGCAGGCTTTCCATCAGCGCCGTTGTCGTTCATATAAACGCTGGCGCCGTTGCCGCCGGAAAGGACGCCGCCATATCGGCTCCGTCCGTCTTCCGTTCTGATCACATATATTCCCGCTCCGGAGCTGGGCGGAGAATAGTTGTTCTGCACGAGCAGCTTGTTTCCATTCTGGAACGCGTACACCTTCCCGTCTGCGCCGAGGGAAAGGATGCTGCCGTCTGTCGTCTTTTCGCTCTTCCCGGTCGTTTTCACGCGATTTACGATATCGCTTCCCGCCTGCGTGCCGATCGCATAGACACCTGATGCGGACGGTGCGGAAGGAGTCGTCGTGCGCTTTGCCTCGTTCGTATACGGCGTGTTCGAAGCTCCCGATGCCACAGTCGCGGGCGCAGAAGGTGCGGGAGTTGTAACATACTTCTTATATTCCGGGTTCGCTTCCGCAAATTTACGGAAGGTTTCGGTCCCGGTATTCATAACGCCAACGTGCGTGTTGATCGTTGCCATTCCTTTTCACCTCATTTCTTTTCAATCGCTGCGGCGAGCTTGTCCAAAAGGTCCTTACCCCAACGGTAGGCGGCGAGATAGTCCATCGTGCTGTCAGCCAGCCCCGCCGCCTGCTGCACGATCTCACGGCTGGTCTTCGGAATCTCCTTCAGATTGAAAGACTTGACCAGCGCAGCTGCGATCGCGTTCGCGACCGCGCTCTTGTTCTGCGTGTACACCTTCATATCGTCCGCGTCATCGAGGAAGAAACACTCAAGAAGCACTGCCGGAACACCTGCTGCGCGGGCAGCCGCAATAACGGAGTAGTTTTTCTTCTTCACCCCGCGATTCGTCAAGCCGAGCTTGGCGATCTCCTCACAGAGCGAAGCTGCCACTGCATCGCCGATGATCGAAACACTCGTAGGAACGTAACACTCAACGCCTTTTGTCTTTCCGTTTTCCGCTCCCTCCAGCTTGAATGCGTTGAGATGGACTTCGACAACGATGACGCAGCCCTCGAATACAGACGCAGGAAGCTTACCGGCTTTCCAGTCAGCATAAGCGTCACGATCGGTGTTGTACCAACCGATCTCGACGTCGTAATCGGACAACGCCGCAGTGACATCACTCAGGATGCTTCGCGTTTCTTCCGCTTCTTTGTATGTTTTCCCCCTAAACTTCACCGTCGCTCCAGGGTCTCCGGCGCCGTGACCGGCGATCAGAAGAATTTTCATTCAGCACCGCCTCCGTCCTTCTTTTCCTTCTGCGTGCCGAAATAGAAGCCTATGACGACAGTAAATACCGTCAAAAACTCGTGCCCGGAGATCGTGCTGCGAACTGCCAGGACGGCGAAGATCACCGTCATCAAAATTGTAACGATTGACTTGACCGTGAGCAGCTTGTTG
>JAFVWG010000290.1 GCA_017501805.1 Oscillospiraceae bacterium | reverse complement strand
GTATATCTCCGCGGACTGGCCGGGTTATCTCTGCACCTATCTGGAAGGCGCGATCCCCGGGATCAAATGCATGTTCCTGCTCGGCGCACAGGGCGACGTGAACCACTTCACGCCGTACCTCCCGAACCGCGGACGAGTGATGTCCGAAAAGCACAAGGAGGACTTCCGTGAGAAAGCTGCGCACGCCCGCTATATGGGACGCGTGCTTGCGGGACACGTTCTGCAGATCTGCGACCGTGCCGAGGAGATCGGAAACGAGGGCATCGTCTTTGCCACGGCGGAGATGCGCCTTCCCACCAACCGCATCACCGAGGGACTCGAAGAGGCCAAAAAGCTGAACGAGCTCTATCTGACCGGCGACTGGAAAGCAGCCGGATATTCGCAGACAGACGTTGCTAGCGCGAGACGGCTCATCCGTCTGTACAACGCACCGCCGTTCTTCACCTTCACCGCCAACGCGCTTCGCATCGGCGACTTTGTGCTCGTTGCGGGACCGGGTGAAGCATTCACCGATATCGGTCGGCGCACCTATGCCGCATCGCCCTTCAAGCATACGATGGTCTGCTGTATGACCAACGATTACGGCGGATACATCGCGACCTCGAATGCATACGGAGAGGGCGGCTATGAGGCCTCCACCTCCAATTTCAAACAGGGTGCGGATGATGCCTATGTTGAGGCGATGGTGGCTGCGCTGCAGAATCTGAAAGAAAAATAACGAAAACAAATCTTGATCCGAGGGAGAAATTGCCATGGCAGAAACGGAAAAAAAGACCGCGCTTTTGTGCGGCTTCGGTAAAAGAGAGATCACGCCGCCTCTGGGGGCACCGATCGTGGGATACTACAAACAGCGTTTTAATGAAGGCGTGATCGACCCGCTCTATGTCCGTGCGGCACTGTTCCGTGACGGCGAGAAAAGCGCGCTCATCCTTGCCCTTGACCTCTGCCTTGTGCATAAGCCCTGGGCGGATCGCATCCGCGAAAAGGTGGGAAAAACCTTTGATATCGATCCCGATGCGATCCTGATCAATGTTTCTCACACCCATTCCGGACCTTTGACTGCCAAGGATTTTGCCTCCGATCTGGAAGCCGATCCCGCCTATGTCGCCTTCCTTGAGGAGCAGGCGTTCTGTGCCGCCGGCGAGGCGGTGATGGATCTTGCTCCCGCGCGGCTCTTTACCGCCGAGGCGCAGGCAAAGGGAATCTCCTTCGTGCGCCGCTACCGCATGAAGGACGGCAGCTACGTAACAAATCCCGCTCCGGAGTCTGCCGATCAGATCGACTGCGCGGTGGGCGAGCCGGACGAGACGGTGCGTACCCTCATCGTTCGCAGAGAGGGCGCGGATGACATCTATCTGGTCAACTTCGGAACGCATCCGGATACCGTCGGCTACACGTATATCTCGGCGGACTGGCCGGGTTATGTCTGCTCCACGCTCGAAGGTGCGATCCCCGGAAGCAAGTGCATGTTCCTGCTTGGACCGCAGGGGGACGTGAACCACTTCACCCCGTTCCTCCCGAAGCGAGGACGCCTGATGTCCGAAAAACACAAGGAGGACTTCCGCGAAAAAGCGCTGCACGCCCGCTATATGGGACGCGTGATCGCGGGAGCCGTGCTGGGAGGCTGCGACCGCGCCGAAGAGATCGGCAATGAGGGCATCTCCTTTGCCGTGACGGAAATGAAGCTTCCCACCAACCGTATGACCGAGGGGCTGGAAGAGGCCAAGCGGATCAACGAGCTCTATCTCGCCGGAAAGGCGCAGGAGGCCGGTGTTTCGGGTCGCGTTGTGTGGGCGAGAAAGGTCATCCGTATGTCGGAAGCTCCGGAATTTTATCCCTACAACGCCTATGCGCTCAAGATCGGTGATTTTGTGTTCTCCGGTGTTCCGGGAGAACCCTTTACGGAACTCGGACGGCGGATCTATGCCGCCTCGCCCTTTGAGCACACGATGGTCTGCTGCCTGACCAACTCCTCCTGCGGCTATGTGCCCTCGGGCAGAGCCTACGAGGAAGGCGGCTATGAAGCAACGACCAGCAGCTTTGCGAAGGGCGCGGACGATGTCTTTGTGCAGGCGGCGGTCGAGGCGCTGAAGAAACTCTGAAAACAGGAGATTGACCCATATGAAACTGACGCACGATGTTCCGCAGTCGAAGGGCGCGGAAAACGCGCTGAAGCGCGCAAAACAGATGGTCTGTGCTTCCTATACGCCGATAAAGCGGCTTCCCATCCTGCAAAAAATCTTTGACGATGACGGCACGCCGAGCTTTGAGAGAACGTATTCCATGCCCGGCTTCCCGGTGAAGGGAATCTTGTATTCCTCGGTGCGCCGCGTGGAGAAATTTGTCGGCTATAACGTGTCGCTGGAGACCTTCTTCACGGCGCTTGCAAACCCGAACAGCGTCATCTACGATAAGACGATCGTGCAGAAGCCGCGCGGCGGCGTGCACTGCTACTACGGCACGGTCTGCTCCAACTTCGCTTCCTATGTTCTGCAGCTGCCGTATAAAATGCGCTGCACCAAGCTGCAGGAAGAGCCTTCCCTTAAAAAACTGAATACGACAGATCCCGATGCGCTCCGGCTGGTCGATGTGCTTCTCGATTCGAAGCACGTTGCGATCGTCACGGGCATTGAGCGGGACGAGAACGGAAAAGTGCAGTATATCTCCGTTTCGGAAAGCTGCATGCCCTACTGCCGCGAGACGCGCTTCTCGCGCGAGGGCTTCGTGTCTTACTGGATGGACGATCCGCTGCATGACTACGAGTTCTATCGCTATGCGGAACTGGATGGGATCACCTATACGCCGTCGCCCTTCGTTCCTCTGGAGGGTGAGAGCGCGGAAGGGACCAAAATCAACCGCACGCTCATGCCGGACTTCGGCAATAAGGCAAACTATGTTCTCGGACAGGAACAGGTTGAGCTGAGCGTCTTTGACGCAGCGTTTGACACCGTTGCGGTCACCGATCCCGACGGAAAAACGGAAAACCACCCCGTCAAGGACGGAAAGGTGATCCTGCAGCCGGAAAAGGCGGGCTTCTATACCGCCTGCTGTGTCCGCGGAGAGGAAAAGAGCGACGCGGTCGAATGGTGCATGACGGATCTGTCCTTTACGATGGACCGCAGCGTCACAAGACCCGGCGAGACGCTCACGCTCCGCTACCAAAACGCTGCGGACGATCCGCTTGTTGCATGGCAGTATATCCGCTGCGAGAAGGACGGCTGGATGGAAAGCGGCAGCGTCACAGACATGGGAAGCGCGGGGGAGATCACGATCCCGACAACGGAGGCGGAAGGGGACTGCGTCCTGCTTCTGCTCGCGCGCAATGCCTACGGCATCTACAGTTCCGCGCGGATCCCCTTTAAATCGGAAGTTTGATCGTTTGGAGGAGACAGTATGAAGCTGACGCACGAGGCGCCGCGATCGCAGGGCGCTGCCAATGCAATAAAACGCGCAAAGCAGCTTGTGAGCATAAGCTATGCTCCCAAAAAGCCGCTGCCGATCCTGAATAAAATTTTCAATGATGACGGAAAGCCGCAGTATTACAGAAGCTATGCCGTTCCCGGCTTTCCTCTGAAAGGGATCGTCTACTCTTCTGTGCGCCGTGTAGAGAAAATCGTCGGCTATAATATCTCGCCGGAGACGTATATCACGGCGCTCTCCAATCCGAACAGTGTGATCTACAACAGACGCATCGTTCGGGATAAGCAGGGCGTACACGCCTATTACGGGATCGTCTGCTCCTGTTTCCTTTCCTATGTCCTGCAGCTGCCGTATAAGCAGCGCTGCGCGGGTTTTTTGCGAGATCCTGCGATGCAGAAGCTTACGATCTCCGATTTTGACGAACTGCGTCTGTGCGACGCGATCATGGATCCAAAGCACGTTGCGATCATTACGGACATTGAGCGGGATGAGAACGGGAAGGTGCAGTATATCTCCGTTTCGGAAAGCTGCATGCCCTTCTCCCGCGAGACGCGTTTTTCGCGAGAGGGATTCAAGGCCTACTGGCTGGATGATCCTCTGCACGACTATGGATTTTATCGCTATGCGCGGCTGGATGATATCACCTATACGCCGACGCCCTTTGCTCCTTTGGAAGGAGAGAGCGCGGATGGGGCAAACATCAACCGCACCTTGATGCCGGATTTCGGCAACAAGGCGAACTACACGCTCGGCAAAGACCCTGTGGAGCTGAGCGTCTTCGATCCTGCATTTGACACCGTTGCGGTCACCGACCCCGACGGAAAAACGGAAAACTATCCCGTCCGGGACGGAAAGGTGATCCTGCAGCCGGAAAAGACGGGCTTCTATACCGCCTGCTGCGTCCGCGGTGAAGAAAAGAGCGACGCGGTCGAGTGGTGTGTGACGGAGCTTTCTTTCACGACGGATAAGGCGTCTTATCGCCCCGGTGAGACTGTGAAGATCCGCTACAGCAATCCTGCCGGAGATCCGCTCGTCGGATGGCAGTATATCCGTGTCGACAACGAAGCCTGGACGGAGAGCGGCTACTTCTTCGATATGGGAAGCGAGGGCGAGTTTACCGTCCCGATGACGGAAGTTCTTGCCGATACCGAGCTGTTCCTTGCCGCCCGCAACGCCTACGGCTGCTATATTTCGGCACGCATTCCCGTCAAGCGGGAAGACTGAAAGACAGAGAAGGAAACAATATGAAGATGGAACGTGAGGCGCAGCTTGCGCGCTTCGCAGCGAACGCGGTCTTTGTGCGGTGCGAGCGCTACGGAGCGGGACATATCAACAGCACCTATCTTGCAGCTGCGGACAATGGAAAAAAATATATCCTGCAGAGAATCAACGATCACGTTTTTTCGGATGTGCAGAGACTGATGGAAAACATCACCGCCGTCACGGAGCATATCCGTGCGCGGACGCAAGATCCGCGCAGCGCCCCTGCGTTTATCCCGACGACGGACGGTAAGCTTTGGTTCCGGGACGCGGAAGGCTGCTGGAGAATGCAGGAGTTTGAAGAGAATACGATCTGCCTCCAAAGAGCGGAAACGCCCGAAGATTTTCGGGAGAGCGCGGTCGCATTCGGGCGCTTTCAGCGTCTGCTTTCGGATTTTCCGGCAGAGCGCCTGCACGAGACGATCCCGAATTTCCACAACACGCCGGATCGCTTCCGCATTCTGGAAGAGACCGTTCGCCGTGACCCGATGGGTCGCGTGAAGAATGTCCTGCGCGAGATCGATTACGCGCTTTCGCAAAAGGACACCGTTTCGCAGCTGCAGAAGCTGCGCGATGACGGAACGCTGCCCGTCCGCGTGACGCACAACGATACAAAGCTCAACAACGTGCTCTTTGACGCGGCAACGCGAAAAGCGGTCTGCGTGATCGATCTGGACACCGTGATGCCCGGGCTGAGCCTGTATGATTTCGGCGACGCCATCCGCTTCGGCGCGGTATGCGGCGCGGAGGACGAGCGCGATCCGGATCGCGTGAGCTTTTCTTCGGAGCTGTTCCGTGTCTACACAAACGGCTATCTCAGCGCCTGCGGAAAGGAGCTGACGAGGGAAGAGCTTGAACTTCTTCCGCTCGGAGCACTGACCATTACGATGGAATGCGGCGTCCGTTTTCTGACGGACTATCTTGACGGAGATCACTATTTTGCAACAACCCGCGCGGAGCAGAAC
This sequence comes from Oscillospiraceae bacterium, assembly GCA_017501805.1. Lineage (GTDB taxonomy): Bacteria > Bacillota > Clostridia > Oscillospirales > Oscillospiraceae > RGIG3566. Next base: position 1,379 of record JAFVWG010000290.1, on the reverse strand, counting down.
CTCGATCGCGCCCGTACGCAGTTCAAGCTGTATGCGGATATGCGAAAGCAGGAGCATACAATGCACACGGCGGTAAAGGAGGAACTATTACTATGAAAATTTTGGTTACGGGCGGCGCCGGCTATATCGGCAGCCACACCTGTGTGGAGCTGATCGAAGCGGGCTTTGAGCCCGTCGTGATCGATAACCTGTGCAATTCCAGCGCCGAGAGCCTTCGCCGCGTGGAGGAGATCACGGGAAAGCCCGTTCCGTTCTACTGCGGTGATGTGCGGGATACGGAACTGCTGGACCGCATTTTCTCCGAGCAGGAGATCGCCGCGGCGATCCATTTTGCGGGACTGAAAGCGGTGGGAGAATCGACCGCGATCCCGCTTCGCTACTATTCCAACAACCTCGATGCCACACTTCGTCTCTGCGAGGTGATGGAGCGCCACGGCGTGAAGCGGATCATTTTCTCGTCCTCCGCAACGGTCTACACCGTCGGCAACAAGATGCCCCTGCGCGAAGATTCGGTGACAGGCGGCTGCACCAACCCCTACGGCTGGACGAAGTATATGACCGAGCAGATCCTGCGCGACATCGCCAAGGCGGATGAAGCATGGTCTGTGGTGTCCCTGCGCTATTTCAACCCCGTCGGCGCGCACGAGAGCGGACGGATCGGGGAACAGCCAAACGGCATTCCCAACAACCTGATGCCCTATATCACGCAGACTGCCGTCGGAAAGCGGGAGAAGCTGCGCGTGTTCGGAAACGACTATCCCACGCCGGACGGCACGGGCGTGCGCGACTACATCCACGTGGTCGATCTGGCACGCGGTCACGTTGCCGCGCTGCGCTATCTTCTTGAGCACAGCGGAGAGCGCGTGTTCAACCTGGGCACGGGCGAGGGATACAGCGTTCTGGATATGGTGCACGCGTTTGAGAATGCGAACGGTCTGAAGATCCCCTATGAGATCACGGATCGCCGTCCCGGCGATGTGGCGGAGTGCTACGCCGATCCTTCGAGAAGCGAAGCGGAACTCGGCTGGAAAGCACAGCATTCTCTGGAGAAAATGTGCCGCGACAGCTGGAACTGGCAGAAGAACAACCCGAACGGCTTTGAAGCCTGATCTTTGCATACAAAAAGCGCACGCCGCTGCGTGCGCTTTTATGATATCGACTGCCTGCGGGAGGTTTGTTTTATGAAAATACGGATTTTGCTTATCCTTGCATGCTGCCTGCTGCTGACGGCCTGTGACCGTGCAAGCATCGGGATCATTGGCGGTGCGGACGGACCTACGTCCATAATCGTCGGAAAGATAAGCGATAAGGTTTCGGGACGGTTCGGCGATCAGCTGGAGAAGAAGCCGATCAGAATGTTCAACGTTGACGGAGAACTG
>JAFVWG010000002.1 GCA_017501805.1 Oscillospiraceae bacterium | reverse complement strand
CATCTGGGCACGACGAGCTGCTTTGCCAATCCGCTGTGGCAGAGTGACGAACGCAATGAATTCTCTGCGGACGGACTGATGGAGCTGCTGGCGGGAAGAAAGGCGAATCTGCCCGAAGGCTCCTACACGACCTATCTCTTCCAAAAGGGCATCGATAAGATCCTCAAGAAGGTCGGAGAAGAGTCCACGGAGGTCATCATCGCCGCCAAGGCAGAGGATAAGAAGGAAACGATCTATGAGATCGCCGACCTTGCCTACCACGTGATGGTGCTGATGACGGAAGCCGGGATCACGCTGGAGGATGTGCGGCGCGAGCTTGCCTCCCGCCACGTTATCGACCACAAAGTAAAACAGGAGAAGATGACCTGATATGACGGATTTTCATGTACACACCAACTTCTGCGATGGCAACGGAGCACCGGAGGAATATGTGCGCTCCGCCCTTGCAAAAGGAATGGAACGGATCGGCTTTTCCGGTCACGGCTATATTCCCTTCGATGAGACCTACTGCATGCCGAAACACGCGGAGGCGTATCGCGCAGAGATCGCGCGGCTGAAAGAGGCGTACAAGGGGCAAATCGACATTTACTGCGGCGTGGAGATGGATTCCTTCTCTGACGAAGATACTTCGCTCTACGACTACGTGATCGGCTCTGTGCACTATGTCACAGTCGACGGCAAGCACTATACGGTCGATCACACGGAAGAAATCCAGAAAAATATCATCCGTGAAGTTTTCGGCGGCGACGCCTACGCCTTCGCGGAGAACTATTTCCAAAACGTCGGCGAGGTCGTGGAGAGAACGAACTGCGACTTTATCGGGCATTTCGATCTGCTCACCAAATTCAATGAGACAGGGAATATTTTCGATGAGACGCATCCGCGCTATATCGCGGCGTGGCAGAGCGCGGCGGAGAAGCTGCTCAAAACAGGCAAGCCCTTTGAGATCAATATGGGGGCAATATCCAGGGGCTATCGCAAGACGCCCTATCCTGCGATCCCCATCACGACCTGGCTTGCAGAGCGGGGGGCGAAATTCGTGCTGTCCAGTGACGCACACAGCCCGGAAAACATCTGCTATGCGTTCGACAAATGGCGTGAGGTCTACGAAAAGATCGCACCTATTGAAAGCTTTTGCCCAAAACGGTAAGAGTTATAAAAAAGGAAGCAGACGCGGCTGCGTCTGCTTCCTTTTTGCTTTTTTACGATGAAAAAGGGAGTGTTCCGTTGAAAAAGTAATACAATGCAAGCTGTGCGGCGAAGATCAGCGGAACGCCGAGCGTGAAGAGCGGCTTTTTCGTCTTGTGGCGGAACAGCCGCATTCCCAGCCAGATGCCGAAGCTGCCGCCGATCGCGGCGACCGAGAGAAGCGTCGCTTCCGGGATGCGCCAACGGTGGCGGATGGCAAATTGCTTGTCCAAAAGCATAAGCAGACAGCCAAGCGCATTGACTGAGATCAGGTAAATCATAGTGAGACTTCCTTTCGTGAGGTGTTCCGATGAAAAAGCGCATACTGACAATTTGCCTGCTCTGCGCCGTGGTGCTGGGCGGCTGCGGCGAGGCTGCGGTCACGGAACTTGTGACGGATTCGATCCCCGCTTCCGCTGCGGCGGGAAAGGCCTATGAGATCGCGGTGAGCGTTCCCGCAGAGGCGCAGAATACGGTGCTGCGGCGCGGTACGGAATGCGTCTACCGACCGGAGGACGGGCGGTTTGAGATCGTTACAAAACAGCTTCTGGCAGAGAGTGTGGAAAGTGCCGTGCATCAGCTGTCAGGCTATGCCGCGGAGGAACTGAGTGTTTCCGGGACAACACGGTTCTCTATGCCGGAATACCGCTTCGCCTGGTTTGTGCCGGACGGCGAGGACGGCTGGGTCTGCCGCGCGGCTATGCTGCAGGACGGCAGGCGGTTTTACTGTGTGCTCTGCCGTGTTCGGGAGTCGGCAGAGGAAAACTGCGGACAGCTCGCGATGGAGGTCTTTTCCACCGTGGGACTCTTTACGGACGAGTTTGCTTAGCCGCGTAGCGGCAGAACGCTGCGAGGGTGCAGCGTTCGCACTTCGGGCTGCGGGCGGTGCAGACCGCTCTGCCGTGCAGAACGATCCGATGGCAGAAGTCGGAGGATTCCTCCGGAGGCAGGACCTTCCAGAGCTGCTGCTCCGCTTTTGCGGGATCCTTTGTTCCGTCGGTCAGTCCGAGCCTTCCGCAGATGCGGATGCAGTGCGTGTCGCACACGACTGCGGGACGGCGGTAGATATCACCGAGCAGAAGATTTGCCGTTTTGCGTCCGACGCCCGGCAGGGAGAGCAGGTCATCCATATTGTCGGGGACTCTTCCGCCGAAACGGTCGATCAGAGCACGGCACGCCAGCACGATGTCCCGCGCTTTGTGGCGGTAGAAACCGCAGGAGTGGACATAGGACTCCACTTCGGCAATATCGGCGTTCGCAAAGGCGTCCAGCGTGGGATAGGCGGCAAAGAGCGCCGGCGTGACCTCGTTCACGCGCGCGTCCGTGCATTGCGCGGAGAGGCGCACCGCAATCATCAGCTCGTAGTCCTTTTCGTACTGCAGAGCGCACAGCGCGTCCGGATATTCTTTTTTCAGTGCGTCGACCGAGAGCCGCGCACGTTCTTTTTTTGTCATACGGAAGCCTCCCCAAAGAAGAGCTCTGTCAGCTCCTCAGGCGTGACGTTGTAGATCGCGCCGCGATGTTCTTCTGCCGAGAGGACGGCGAGCACCGCCTCCGGCTCAAAGCGGCAGCCGCACAGCGCCCGGGTGAGCGCTTCCAGCCGTTCGGAGGCGAAAAAGTCACCGCTGAAGCTTACGCTTTGGATATGTCCGTGCTTCAGTTCCGTGCCGACAGTCACTTTGCCGCCCGCGTAACGGCGGCTGTGCGTAAGTGTGCATTTCGGGTCTGCGCCGAAGCGCTTTTCCCACGGACGGAAGGTCTCATCCGCGATGCGTTCGACCGCTTCGCGATCCTCCGAGGTCAGTTCGTAGGTCGCTCCGTCGCCGGAGATGGCGCGGATCATATGCAGGCGGAAGGCTTCCTTATCCATCGGGACGGGGAGATGCTCGGAGATGTTCGTCACGCGGCCGCGGACGGATTTGATGCTCTTGGAGGCGATCTTTTCCGCGTCCACCTGTGTGGCGAGGAGCATATGCTCGACGCTGACGTTGAACATCAGCGTTCCGTGGTGCACGGTCGTGCCGCCGATTTTATACTGCGCGGTGCCGGAGACTTTCTTCCCATCCACCAGGATGTCGTTGCGCCCGGAGAATTCCGCCGTCACGCCGAGCTCTGCAAGGGCGGAGACAACAGGCTGCATATAGCTGCGGAAATCGATCTCCGTGCCGTCACCGTAGGTGATGAAGGTGTACATCAGTCCGCCCTCGTCGGTATAGATCGTGCCGCCGCCCGAGAGCCGCCGTACAACATCAATGTTATGTGCGCGCGTGTAGGGGAGATTGATCTCCTCCAGCGTGTTCTGATACTTGCCGCAGACAACGGTCGGTACCGTGGGCCAGAAGAGAAAGACAGGCTCACCGAGCTGTTTTTCCGCGGCGAGGTAGTACTCCAGCGCGAGATTGTACGAAACATCGGCAGAGCCGGTTTCCACATAGATCATCGTCAGCCCTCCGCGGTCACTTCGGCAAAGTCTGCGCCGGGGGCGAGGGAGTCGCCCTCCTCCACGAGCTGTGCGCCGAGCACGCCGTCTTCCTCCGCAGTCAGCTGTCGGACGACCTTGTCGCATTCGATCTCGCAGAGCGCGTCACCCTTTCGATAGGGATCACCGGGCTCCTTGAGCCATGCGCAGAGCACGGCGGGCTTTTCGCTTGCATATTTCAGCGTCTTTTTCATAACAATTCTCCTAAAAATATTTTGCGTCTATGGGCGCGTCCGGGTCGAGGCGGCATCCGATGAGCCCGGGCGCGGTGTTCAGCTCCGTGATCACGCCATGCTTCGCGGTGAGCGTCATATCGCCGCGCGTGAGCGTGTATTCCGGGTTTTTGCCGTAGATCCAGTCCCAGGTGCGGTATTTTGTGTTCGCAAGCGCCTGCGCCGCCTGATGCTCTTCTGCGGTGAGAGAACGGGTAGTGACGTCCTTGCCTGCAGTCAGTCCCATCAGTATGGCCCTGCGGAAATCTTCCATCGTCATACCGGGAAGATAGTCGCAGAGGTTTGTCACAGGCCAGGGAGAGGAGGCAACGCCCTTGGAGCGGTACTCCTCCCGTGCTCCGTTCGCGATCCTCCGTAGGGCGGTGAGATCTGCATGGAGCAGCAGCGTGCCGTGGTGCAGGATGCGGCTGCCCGAGACCTTCTGCGCGCTGCCGGAGATTTTTTTGCCGTCGGCGGTGATATCGCAGATGCGTCCCGTCTCCGCCGGCACGCCGAGCTGACGCAGGGTGCGCACGACAGGCATCAGGAAGCGGTCGTACTGCGAGCCGCTTCCGTCGTAGTCCGTCAGGATCGTGTAGTTAAGATTTCCCTCGTCGTGATAGACCGTGCCGCCGCCCGTCAGACGGCGTGCGACATCCACGCCCGCGGCTTTTGCCGCGAGGACGTCCGCCTCGGCATAGATATTTTGATAACGTCCGCAGATCACCGCGCTCCGACTGCGCCAAAGCAAAAGGATCTCTTCCTTCGTCTCGGCGGCGAGGAGCAGTTCCTCCAGCGCAAGATGAAAATACGGGTCCAGCGTGTCACAGGACAGATACAGCATAAAATCACCGTGAATACTATATCACTTTTCGACGGTCTTCACAAGAGAAAAGCCGGTTGCACGACTCGCGGAAAAACTTTTTTTCGATTGAGAAAAAAATCTCAGAAAGCTATTGACAAGAGTGGGGGTCGTGTGTATAATTATCAACGTCGCGAATGGCGAACGCAGGGGAGCATAGCTCAGCTGGGAGAGCACTTGCCTTACAAGCAAGGGGTCACAGGTTCGAGCCCTGTTGTTCCCACCATTCTATACGGCCCGGTGGTGCAGTCGGTTAGCACGCCAGCCTGTCACGCTGGAGGTCGACAGTTCGAGTCTGTTCCGGGTCGCCACTGAGCCGAGCGAATGCTCGGCTCAACATTATGCCTCTGTAGCTCAGCAGGTAGAGCAGCGGATTGAAAATCCGTCTGTCGCTGGTTCAATTCCGGCCGGAGGCACCATCGCGCAGCAATCGCTGCGCGAATATGCGGGCGTAGCTCATCTGGTAGAGCGCCACCTTGCCAAGGTGGAGGTAGCGAGTTCGAGCCTCGTCACCCGCTCCAAAGAGATGGGGAATGTCGAGCACATTCCCTAATCTTATATGGTGCCATAGCCAAGTGGTAAGGCAAAGGTCTGCAAAACCTTCATTCCCCAGTTCAAATCTGGGTGGCACCTCCAAAAATCCCTTTTGCGTTTAGCAAGAGGGATTTTACTTTTTACTTCTTACCTCTTCACTATTCCCTCATAAAAATTCAGGACGGGATTTTTGGGAAGTAATAAGTAAGAAGTAATCGTG
>JAFVWG010000289.1 GCA_017501805.1 Oscillospiraceae bacterium | reverse complement strand
TGCACGCCGTCGCGGAGCAGTCCATCGCTCTCGACTACGAGATCTGATCCATCCCTCATATCAAAAAAGAGAACGCCTCCCGGCGTTCTCTTTTTGCACATATTCCGAAAGCCTTCCCCTTGAGGGGAAGGTGGCTGCGGCAACGCCGCAGACGGATGAGGGGAATCCGCCGCGCAGCGGCATCCGCTCTCAAAAGTTTCGTCTTACTCGTCAAACAGCGGTGTGGAGAAATATCGCTCGGCGGTGTCGGGCAGGACCGTCACGACCGTCTTGCCCGGACCGAGCTGCTTCGCCATCTGGATGGCAGCCGCCACATTCGTGCCGGAGGAAATGCCGCACATCAGACCCTCTTCACGGGCAAGTCTGCGCGCGGTGTGAAGTGCTTCCTCATCGCTGACGATGTAAATATACTCGAAGATATCCCGATTGAGGATCTCCGGGATCAGGCCGTCGCCGATACCCATCTGCAGATGCGTTCCGACCGTACCGCCTGCGAGGATGGCTGCATTTTCCGGCTCGACCGCCCAGATGGTCATATGCGGGTTGAGCGCCTTCAGCGTCTCGCCGATGCCGGTGATGGTGCCGCCTGTGCCGATGCCGGAGCAGAAGCCGTCAATGGGGCCTCCCACCTGCTCCAGGATCTCCAGTCCCGTCTGATGGCGGTGGATCATCGGATTTGCGGGGTTCACAAACTGCTGCGGAACGAACACGTTGGGCTCCTCCCGCTCCATCCGCAGAGCGGTCTGCAGGCACTCGTCGATCGCGTCGCCGATGTTTCCCGCGTCGTGGACCAGTACCACCTCCGCGCCGTAGTGGCGCATCAGCTTCTGCCGCTCTACGCTGACGGAATCGGGCATTATAATACGCACCCGATAGCCCAGAACCGCACCGACGAGCGCAAGCCCGATGCCCTGATTGCCCGAGGTGGGCTCCACAATGATGGTGTCCTTCGTGATTTTGCCCCTGCGGACGGCGTCTTTCACCATATTGTAAGCAACGCGTGTCTTAATGGAACCGCCGACGTTCAGCCCCTCGTACTTGACCAGAACGCGCGCGGCATCCGGCGGGACCATACGGTTGAGCTGCACAAGCGGAGTGTTTCCGACAGCATCCAGGATGTTTTGATAGATCATAGCAAGGCTTCCCTTCCAAAGGTTTCCACGCTATTCTAGCCCAGAACCGCCGGCTTTGCAAGAGGATCGCATACGAAAAAACATCCGCGCTTTCTATGTGTCCGTTTTCCAAAGGAAACATCCTTCGCGAAGCGACATCATTTGTCAACGGCAAACATCATTGAAAAAAGCACTTGCATAGCAAGTGCTTTTTTGCTCCGAGTGGCGGGACTTCTTTTCTGCGGAAAAGCCACGGCGGTTGCCGGACTGTCGCCAAGAGCCGCCTTTCAGGTCCCGCTGAATTCAAAATAAAAACCGACGACTGCAAACGCAGTCGTCGGTTTTTTGGTCCGAGTGGCGGGACTTGAACCCACGGCCTCTTGACCCCCAGTCAAGCGCGATACCAAACTTCGCCACACCCGGTGATTTCAGTTGTCCTAAGCATAATAGCACACCGGGTCAAAGTT
>JAFVWG010000288.1 GCA_017501805.1 Oscillospiraceae bacterium | reverse complement strand
CAGCTTGAGGATGAAGTCCTGTGAGAAGGTCGTTTCCATGCTGTCGTAGAAACGGTCGATATAGAAGCTGTCGACGCCGTTGACGAGAAATGCGCCGACGACCGTCATCAGGGCAAGGATCAGAAGCACCATCACGAGGACGAGCTTCATACGCAGGGAGTGAACGCGTCCCATTGACGACGCCTCCTTTCCGTGTTTTCAGAGACTCAGACCTCGTCCGAGAAGTAGTAGCCTACGCCGCGGCGGGTCAGAATATAGGTCGGAGAGCCGGGATCGTCCTCGAGCTTCTCACGCAGGCGGCGCACCATAACGTCCACGGTGCGGGTGTCGCCGTAGTAGTCATAACTCCAGACCTTTTCCATCAGCGCTTCGCGCGAGAAGACCTTGCCGGGAGACGCCATCAGAAGGCGCAGAAGGTCGAATTCCTTCTGGCTCAGATCCAGCGCCTTGCCGTGCTTGAAGGCGACAAAGCCCGCTTCGTCCAGCGACAGACCGCCCGCCGTCCGCGTGGCGGAATTGGCATTGGCGTCCAGATTGCGGCGGCGGATGTTCGCCTTGACCCGCGCCATCAGCTCGCGCAGGGAGAACGGCTTGGTGATATAGTCGTCCGCACCGGTCTCGAGCCCGAGCACCTTGTCGGATTCCTCCTCGCGCGCGGTCAGCATCAGAATGGGGACGGCTCTGCCGTCGGCGCGTATGGCGCCGCAGACCTCGAAGCCGTTCATCTTCGGAAGCATCACGTCGAGCAGGATGAGGTCGGGGTCGGCTTCGCGCGCAAGGCGGAGGCCTTCCTCGCCGTCCAGAGCCTCCAGCGTTTCGTAGCCCTCGTTTTGCAGATTGAATTTCAGAATGTCGACGATCGCCTGTTCGTCTTCCACGATCAGAACTTTCTTACCCATGGCAGTTCCTTTCTATGGGCTCAGCCCATCCGTCTGAGGCCTTTGGGAATGTGGTTTTTGAGCTGCCCGTCCGAGCCCTTTGCCCAGCCGAGCGAATATCCGTCCGCGGTGATGAGCGTCCAGCCGCGGTTTGTACCCGGGATCGCCTGTCCCTGCAGAAAACGCAGGAGCATCGGATCATCTTCACGAAAATCCGCTGTCTGCGCGGCGCTTTTTGACGCCAGCGCCCAGGCGTGTTCCGGCTCGAAGCGATTGCTGCGGTTTTGCGCGAGCGCGAGCCCTGCGCGCAGGACTTTGAGTCCGCGCAGCGCGGGAAGAGAGCCCGGCACGGAAAAGACCGTCTGTCCGAAGCGGATCGCGCGGTCAAAGGGGATCGTCAGCGCAAGCTCTTTCGCAAAATCCCGCAGCTCCGCGGGGATCGCCTCCGTCGGCTCGGTCGGAAGCGAGGCGGACTCGCCGCCCTCCGCCTTTTGCAGGACGGCTGCGAAATGTCCCTCGCCGCGCAGCTTGTGCGGCCAGAGCCGAAAGGCGTTTTCGATGCCCGGAGCGGGATCGTCGATCCAATCCGGCCGCGCCGGGGAAAAGAATTCGGAATCGATCCGCACGGTCGAAAAATCGGGGTGCGAATGCAGAAATTCGGAGATCACGCCCTCGTTTTCCGCGGGAGAGAAGGTGCAGGTGGAATAGACCAGCCGCCCGCCGGGGGCGAGCATCTTCGCCGCCGAGCGCAGGATCTCGCTCTGCCGTCTGGCACAGGCGAGCACGTTCTCCTCGCTCCAGTTTTCCGCGGCGGCGTCCTCCTTGCGGAACATTCCCTCGCCGGAGCAGGGGGCGTCCACGAGCACGCGGTCGAAATATCCCGCGAAACGCTCCGCCAGCACGGCGGGGTGCTCGTTCAGGACAAGCGCGTTTTGTACGGCGCAGCGCTCCAGGTTGCGGGAGAGGATCTTTGCGCGGCCGGGATGGATCTCGTTCGCGACGAGCAGCCCCTCGCCCCGCAGGGCACAGGCGAGCTGCATGGTTTTTCCGCCGGGCGCGGCGCACAGATCCAGCACGCGCATCCCCGGGCGCACATCCAAAAGCCCCGCCGGCGCCATCGCGCTCGGCTCCTGCAGATAATACAGCCCCGCGTCGTGATAGGGCGAGAGCCCCGGACGCGTCGCCGTGTCATAGAAAAAGCAGTGCTCCGCCCACGGAACGGGTGCGGCGGAAAAACGCGAAAGGTCGGGCAGCTTGTCGGTTTTCAGCGTGTTCAGGTGCAGACCGGCACTGCGGGGCGCGTCCAGTGCGGCGAACAACGAAGCCGCCTCCGCGCCGAGAAGCCGTTCCATACGCCGAAGAAAGCCGTCCGGGATCATACCGCGACCTCCTGATCCTATAATATACCAAATAATATTATATGACATTTTTGCGAAAATGAAAAGAGAAAGTTTCTTGCGTTCCGCGAAAAAAACCATTGACAAAATGCTGTTGTATGCATATAATAGCTTTGCTTCGCGTTTGTGCTGGTATAGCTCAGTTGGTAGAGCAGCTGATTTGTAATCAGCAGGTCGGGGGTTCGAGTCCGTCTACCAGCTCCATACAGCGCTT
>JAFVWG010000287.1 GCA_017501805.1 Oscillospiraceae bacterium | reverse complement strand
GGCGGCGTGATCGTGGAGCAGGGACCTGCCCGCGAGGTCATCGAGCATCCGCAGATGGAGCGCACCAAGCGCTTCCTCTCGAACTACGCTTCGAACGGACAGGAAGAATAAAGGCAACAGACCGTGATCTGCAGAGCAGATCACGGTCTGTTGCTATCTGTAGAAAGATCAGTGCTTGTTGGGCACGATCTCCAACCAGTAACCGTCCGGGTCAACAATGAAATAGATCCCCATGGCGGTGTTTTCGAAGCAGATGCAGCCCATTTCCTTATGGAGCGCATGGGCTTCTTCGAAGTTGTCCACCGTGAAAGCGAGGTGGAACTCGTTATCGCCCAGATTGTAGGGACGGTCCCAGTCGCGCAGCCAGGTCAGCTCAAGGGAATGGGGGGAGTTCGCGGCGTCGCCGAGGTAGACCAGAATGAAGCTGCCGTCTTCGGCGGTTACACGCCGAACCTCGGTCAGCCCCAAAGCCTCGCTGTAAAATGCGAGAGATTTGTCCAGATCGCTGACGTTGAAATTGTTGTGTGCAAAGGTGAAAGTCATGGTGTTGCACTCCTTTCCCGATTTATTTCAGTATAACGCGGAGAGGGAAGCAGGGGCAAGGATAAAATGCGGTCAACCGACAGTTTAAACTTGTGCGACAGCATTTGCCGCAAGGCGAACATCAAGCCAAAAGACCTTGACTTTGAAAAAGTCAAGGTCTTTTTCTGGTACGCCCGACACGATTTGAACGTGCGACCTACAGAGTCGGAGTCTGTCACTCTATCCAGCTGAGCTACGGGCGCGTATCCACGAAGCGTATTATAACAAAGATTCCCGTTCCTGTAAAGAGTAAACGCCGATTTTGAACCGCAGTTTGCGACGCGGCAGTTGCGTTTTGTGTGCATATATGATAAAATATATCGGCAAACAGAGAGAAAGCGGGGGATCCATATGGCTGAATTTATGAAATTCCGTTCCTCACTCGGTGGCTTTAACCGTCAGGATGTTTCGGACTATATCGAAAAGCTCTGCCGTGAAAATGATGAAAAGATCCGCGCCTACGAAGAGGAAAACAGCGCCCTGCGTCTGGAGCTTGCGGAAGTGAGAAGCGGGCGGGACGCGCTTGCCGCCAAGGTGGATCGGCTGCACGAGCTCTTCGGTGAGCTGGAGGCCACCTTCCGCACGATTCAAGAAGAAAAGAACGACTGAACGACGGGACGCCTTTTGAAAGGCGTCTTTTCGTAATTGGACAAACGGAGCGAATATGCTGAACTTTCAAGCGATTACTATGGACAAACGCAGCGAACTGCATCCGCTGCTCTATGCTGCCGGAAGACAGGACTGTGTTTCCACCTTCGCCAATATGCTGCTTTGGATGGGCGGATACGCGGAGTACGCAATTCTCGACGGATTTGTATGCGTAAGGATCCGGGGGGATCATGAGGAGTTTTTCTACTTCCCCGCAGGCGTGGGCGACCCCGCCGTCGCGATCGAACGCCTGCGGCAGGATGCCGCAGAGCGGAACATCCCGTTTCGGCTGGGCGGCGTGACGGAGGAAAACCGGGTTTTTCTTGAGGCTGCATTTCCGGGGGAATTCTCGTTTACAACAAACCGCGATCATTTCGACCATCTCTATCCCGTGGAGCAGCTCGCGGAGCTTGCCGGGAAAAAGCTGCAGGCGAAGCGCAATCACATCAACCGCTTTGTTGCTGAGCATCCCGATTGGCGCACGGAGCCGATCTCGGAACAGAATCTCGCCCTCTGCCGAAGCTGCGCGCATCGCTGGCTTGCGAAGCACGGAGATAAAGAT
>JAFVWG010000286.1 GCA_017501805.1 Oscillospiraceae bacterium | reverse complement strand
GTCTCAGCACCAAGGGAGATCAGAGCGTCGGTGCGGATCTTTACAATCCCTACTCGGAGACGGCGATGGTCTATGAGGAAACCTACGACCCTGCCTACGTCGCGAGCCGCACCAGCAGGGTGACGACCACTGCCGGAACCAAGCTCGGCACGATCTCTTTCGGCGGGAAATTTATGAACGATGACGGCTACGGTTCTCCGCAGAGCAGCGGCATTTCGTACAGCTCATCACTCTCGGCATACGGAAAAGCGGACGGCAACAGCGTTACGATCGGCGCAAAGCGCTATGCGGGTCTGCAGGACATCTCCCTGACGGTGGAGAACACAAATACAAACAATTCGATCCTGCTGTCAAAGCAGGAGGTCGAAAAGACAACCCTGACGTTCCGTGGGGAGGCCGCGGAGGCACTTGCGGCAAAGAATACCAAGCTGCGCGATTTCTCGCTCGGCAGCGACTATCTGTTCAGCTTCAGGGATCGGGATGCCATCGCGCAGGAACTGCTCTCTGCGCAGACGCAGGGCGAACTCACAACAAAGCAGTCGCATAAAAACTCCATCACGCTCCCGCTGACCGTCGGCGGAAGCGCCGGGATAAAATTCAAGCTGGGCACGACACTTTCCGGTTCGGAAAGCTACGAGTACGAAACCTCGCGCGGCATCTATGACAATGGGATGGCATATACGAACTCGGTTTCGGACATTCGTGAGGAGGTGGAGGCGAATCGCCTTACGCTGACGGGACTGTGCAATCTTGCGGCGTATGAAATGGAAGTGCTTCTGTCCGCCTGCTGGGACGATGCCAAGGGTTTCTTCAGCGACGTCGGAGACAGCATTGCCTCCGGGTTTGCGAGCGTGAAGAACGCGACTGCTTCCGCCATCGAATGGACGGTCGGCATCCTGTCGCCGAAAACCGCCGCCGAATCCATGCAGCTGCTTGCGCTGGGAGACCGAATGACCCTCTTCGCCACGCCGTCGGCAGCAACGACCGTGGGTGATCCCTACGTCGTCTATGTCGAAGATGCGAACGGCGAGGAGATCACAAACTTCGGGGACAAGCCGCTGACCCTTTCGCTCGGCTACAGCGCGGAAATGCTTGACGCGGCGAATGTGACGGGCGAGGACATCGCCATCTACCATTGGGACGATACGATCAACGCCTACCGCCGGCTGGGCGGCACGGTGGATGTGCAGACCCAAACGGTCACCACGCTGATCTACGAGCCCGGACAGTACATTCTCGCAGTAGACAACTGCTCGCCCGCCATTACGAATTTTGCTGCCTCCGACAATGGAAGTGCACCGAAGCTGACGGCAGTCATCAGCGACATGAGCGGTCTGCGGTATCTTACCTTCGGCATTGACGGCGAAACGATCATTGACGGAACGGACTTTGCCGCCTATTACAACCGCACGACCGGCAGCTTCATCTACCGCACAGAGGGACTGACTGCGGGCGTACATACGGCATTCCTCATCGCGGAGGACAGCGGCGGAAACCGCACGGCTGAACCGATCACGCTGGAATTCACGGTGAGCACGGACGCGCCGACGGTCGGCGATGTGACCTATGAAAAGGGAGAAGGATTCACGGCGAAGGCCGAGGTTGCCGGAAGTGATATTTCACTTGTAGTTCTAACGATCGAAGAACTTACGGACAACGGCGCTGTGCAGTCGGCTTATGTAATGCAGAGCGCGGAAACCGGCTATACCACGACCATTCCGATGCCCACCGAGGCGTTCACAGCCCGGGTCATCGCCTACGACAGCAACGGAAACGCGGAAGCAACCGATCCCGTGAAGCAGTATCTGATCGGTGACGTGAACGGCGATGACACAGTGACCGCAAAGGACATCACGATGCTGCGGCGTGTGCTCGCAGGCGGCTACGGTGTAAATACATACAAAGTTGTGGCAGATGCGACCTGCGACGGTGTGATGAATGCAAAGGATGTTACATTTCTCCGTCGTCACCTCGCGGGCGGCTACGGCGTAGAGCTCTCCTGAATATGTATCTATAACGAACGAAGCCTTCCCAACCGGGAAGGCTTCGTTTATAATGTTCGGCTGCGCCGAGTCGCGGTGTGCCTGCGTCACGGATTGGAGGATGACCCTCTCAGTCACCTGCGGTGACAGCTCTCCCAAAGGGAGAGCCAAGGCGGGAGAGCTCTCATCCGTCTCGCTGCGGCTCGGTCCCGCCGCGGCTCTGATATGCCACCGGCATATCATTCACTACCGCGGCGCACGCTTCGCGCGCCCATAGGGAGAGGCAAGAAATGCGGTTGCCGCAGGGCGTCGGATG
>JAFVWG010000285.1 GCA_017501805.1 Oscillospiraceae bacterium | reverse complement strand
GCTGCAGGACATCACAAATCAGCTTCTCGCCTGCGGCGCGGATATCGTGGAGATCAACACCATCCGCAAGCGTCTTTCGCAGGTCAAGGGCGGACGCTTTGCAAAGCTCTGTGAGCCGGCGCAGGTGATCTCCGTCATTCTCTCCGACATTCTCGGCGACCCGACGGATATGATCGCCTCCGGTCCCGCCGCACCCGATTCCTCCACAGCGGAAGACGCGAAGCGCATCGTGAAGAAATACGGACTGCGCCTCTCCGACGCGGCGCAGGAGCTGCTGAACATCGAAACGCCAAAAACACTCACCAATGTGGAAACCCACGTGGAAGGCAGCGTGCGTGAGCTGTGCGCCGCAGCAGCAAGGGTCTGCGAGGATCTCGGCTACGAGCCCATCCTTCTGACGGACCGGCTCTGCTGTCAGGCGCGTGAAGCGGGCAGCTTCCTCGCCTCCATCCTCAAAACACACGCGGACAGCGGCAAGTCTCTTGCCTTCCTCGCGGGCGGTGAAACCGTCGTCAAGCTGACCGGGCACGGCAAGGGCGGACGCAATCAGGAGATCGCGCTGGCAGCGTCGATCGGACTTGACGGCATACAAAACGCCGCCGTCTTTTCCGTCGGCAGCGACGGCACGGACGGTCCCACGGATGCCGCAGGCGGCTACGCGGACGGCGACACCCTCGCGGAGCTCAAGGCGCAGGGCGTGGATGCCCACGATGCCCTGCGGGAAAACGACGCCTACACCGCGCTCGGCAAGGTCGGCGGACTGATTATTACAGGACCCACAGGCACGAATGTCAACGATATTGCCGTTGCTCTGCTCCGCAAGATATAAGAAAAGCGCCGCGATGATGTTCCATCGCGGCGCTGCTTGTTTTACTTTTCGTTTTCGGTCTCCCAAATAAACTTTGCGGCTTCTTCCGCAAGGCGCAGGCGCGAACCGCAGAAGGCGTGCGGCTCGTTCAGCTCCAGATACTGCACATCCGCACCGCGCGCACGCAGGCACTCCAGGATGGGGAGGATGTTTTTCTCCGGCGGCGTGGTCGTGTCGCGCGTTCCGCCGACGAAATAGAATCGGGGCAGGTAGGGCATCCGCTTCACCGCGTTCGGGAAGTACCACTTCTCCGCATTTGCCACGACATCGTTCTGCAGTGCATCCTCGCTTTCCAGCGTGAAATAGCCTGCCTTCTGTCCTTTTTCGATGATCGTAAAATGCTCCGGCTCATTGAAATACATATTGCCAAGATCGCCGGGTGCCATGATGAAAGCGCCCTTCACGCGAAGTCCCTCCGCAATGGAGTTGACCGAAGTAAAGCCGCCCATGCTGTGACCGACAAGATACAGTCTCTCCGGGTCGATGCGCAGCTCCTCCGCTCTTCCGCGCAGATATTCCGCCATAGCCATCGCATCTTCGATCAGGTGCGTAAAACTGTAGTATCCCTTGCTTCCCCACACGCCGCGGTAGGAGAAGTGTGCGCAGGCAAGTCCCGTCGTGCGGAGCAGCTGCGCGAGATCTCTGTTCTGCTCCGTTCCGGGGAAGCCGTGCAGAAAGAGCACGATCGGCGTGCGCTTGTTCGGATCGTCCAGCGCGGGCAGCAGCACGCGGCCAAAGACCGTGCTGCCGTTTATCTCCGCAGCAATACCGACGTTTTCGGCAGGCACCGCAGCGTTTTCCGGTGCGTTATGAAAAAGCTTCTCGTTCATAGTAGTTTCCTCCGATATCGAAAATGATCTCAAATATGTTCTCCGTCCCGAAGCTTCGATTGGATCACGGCAAGGATGCCGCTCTGCGCCGAGACTTCTGCCGCATCCGCCTCCCATACGTTGCTCACGCCCACAGGGAATGTGTTTGTGACCGTCACGTCCTCACAGACGAATTTTGTCCCCCGCACGCACACGCCCTCACAGCGGTCCGAGAGCGAAAAGAGCGAGAGAGACCAACCGGAACGGCGCGGAATCCTTACTTCTCCGCCTTCAAAGACCAGCGCGTCCGTATCCGCTCCGACAAGGCGCGCGCGTCCGCCGTGCGCCGCAATGAACGCACCCGTCTGCAGATTGGCGATCGCGTGGTCAAAGCGTCCGCCGAAGGCGCAGACGATCGCGATCTCACGGTATCCCGCCTCCAACGCGTGCCGCGCGGCAAGCATCGTGTCGGTGTCGTCCTTGCGCGTCGGTGCGCAGTCGATCGGGATCTTCGTCTGCGGCAGTTCGGCAGAGTCAAAATCTCCGATGATCCGATCCGGCACAATCCCGTACCGTTCCGCGTAGCGGTATCCCCTGTCACAGGCGATGACATACTCCGCCGCGCAAAGCTCCTGCGGGAGCGGCGCATATTCGCCGCCGGATATGATCAGACACAGTTTTTCCATATACCCTCCGTAAAACGAGCCGCCCGCAGGGGCGGCTCGCTGCATTTCTGCTCAGATTTTCGCCTCGGCGAGGGTCTCGTCCTCGTTGTAAGAAAGGCGGTCGCCCTCTGCGAACACGCTTTCGAGATAGTCCGTGTAGGCCTTGATCGAGGGGAACGGCGTCTCATAGTTTTCGCAGATCTCCTTCGCGCGCTTGGCGTCGTCGGAAAGCATCAGCTGCAGGATCGTCAGCTGCCAGAGCGCAGACTTGACACAGGCGCGCTCGGGATCGTCAATGCGGTAGTCCGAGCCGTGACCGACGCCTCCCGCACCCGGAGCGTGGATGTAGACAAACGGCATGACCTGTGCAATATCGCCCATATCGGTGCTCCCCGTTCCCACCGTGGTAGGACGGACAAGCTCCTCCTCAGGGCAGCAGAGCGCCAGCGCTTCCTCCGCAAGATCCACGGCACGCGGATCGTTCGTATACGGCGCGTAGCCGGGTGCGTCGATCGTTTCCACATTCACGCCAAGGCTGAGCGCCGTACCCGTAAAGGCGCGGTTGACGACCTTGTTCGCCTTCTGCATCGCCTCAAAGGTCCTGCCGCGGATAAAGCTTTCGACCCGCACATCGGCGGGGATGGCATTCACCGCGTCGCCGCCCTTCGTGATGATCGGATGCACGCG
>JAFVWG010000284.1 GCA_017501805.1 Oscillospiraceae bacterium | reverse complement strand
TTATGAAAAATGGGGGCATATCCCCATTTGTGAAACAGGAGAGATCACATGGCACAGACGAAAAAAGCGGCCGCCGAGGCGGCGGAACAGACCGTAAAGCAGACTGCCGAAGCGGCGGAGGAAACGGCGGCGAAGAAGACGTCGAAAAAAACTGCGGCAAAGGCTGAGGAAAAAGCCGCCGCGAAAGAGCCGCTGGATACGCTCGCGCCGATCACGGAGCTGATCGCAAAGGCCAAGAAGGACGGAACGATCCAGGCCTCCGTCCTGTCTGCAGCGCTGGAAAAACTGGATATTTCTCCCGAAAAGATCGAGCAGATCTACGACACCTTTGACGCGATGGGCATTCAGGTCGTCAGCGCGGAGCTGGATATCGACGTGGATGACGAAATGCCGCCGCTGGACACCGTCGAGGAGGAAGAGCTCATCGACCCGGTGGAGCTGGCAGCGGAGTACAATCTGGACGACCCCGTTCGGATGTACCTCAAGGAGATCGGTCAGGTCAAGCTGCTGACTGCCGAGGAGGAGATCGAACTCGCCAAGCGCATCGCCGAGGGCGATCAGGAGGCGAAGAACAAGTTCACCGAGGCCAACCTGCGTCTCGTGGTCTCCATTGCAAAAAAATACTCCGGACGCGGTCTGTACATCCTTGACCTGATCCAGGAGGGCAACACCGGACTCATCCGCGCCGTGGACAAGTTCGACTACACCAAGGGCAACAAGTTCTCCACCTACGCGACGTGGTGGATCCGTCAGGCGATCACCCGCGCGATCGCCGATCAGGCTCGTACGATCCGCGTGCCGGTACATATGGTGGAGGTCATCAACAAGGCGACCCGCTGCAACCGCAAGCTCGTGCAGGAGCTCGGCAGAGAGCCGACGATGGAGGAGATCGCCGCCGACCTCAACCTGCCGGTGGAGAAGATCATCGAAGCCAACCGCACCGCGGTGGACACGCTCTCGCTGGACACGCCCGTCGGTGACGAGGAGGATACGACCATTGGGTCTTTCGTCGAGGACGACAACACGCCCGGACCGGCGGACGCGACTTCGAACACCCTGCTTGCGGAGGCACTCAGCGAGATCCTCGGCACGCTGACCGAGCGCGAAGCGGACGTGCTGCGCCTGCGCTTCGGCATGAAGGACGGACGGACACACACCCTTGAGGAGGTCGGTCAGCACTTCGGCGTGACCCGTGAGCGGATCCGTCAGATCGAGAACAAGGCGATCCGCAAGCTGCGGCATCCCAGCCGCGCGAGAAAGATCAAGGATTTCTATTGCTCGTAAGTAACTACAAAGCATCCTCAAGGCGTCTTGGGGATGCTTTTTTTCGGTTGGAGGAGATCAAATTGACGGAGCGACTGTTTGAACACGATCCGCATCTGTTCGCATTTACGGCGAAGGTGCTTTCCTGCGAAGAGACGGACGGCGGCTTTGCGGTCGTTCTCGACCGAAGCGCCTTTTTCCCCGATGGCGGCGGTCAGCCCGGAGACACCGGGTTTCTCGGCGAGGTGCGCGTGAAGGACACCCGGGAGCGGGACGGACAGACCGTGCATCTGTGCGATGCACCGTTGGAGCCGGGAACGACCGTTGCGGGAAACATCGACACCGCAGAGCGGCTGATGCGGATGCGCGAGCACACCGGCGAGCACATCGTCAGCGGGATCATTTATAGACGCTTTGGCTTTCACAACGTCGGCTTCCATATGGGCGCGGAGAGCGTGACCGTGGATGTGGACGGCGTTCTGATGTGGGAGGAGCTGTTGGAAGTACAGCGCGCGGCGAATGAGATCGTGCGCCGCGATCTGCCCGTCAGAGCGGAATATCCCGATGCGGAAGCACTGGAGCGGATGGAATACAGAAGCAAGAAAAAACTGACCGGCGCGGTGCGGATCGTCACCGTGCCGGAGGCGGACGTCTGCGCCTGCTGCGGCGTGCACGTGACGCACACCGGCGAGGTGGGGCAGATCCTCATCCTCAGCCGTGAGACCCGAAAGGGCGGCACGCGGCTGGAGCTGCTCTGCGGGGAAAAGGCGGAGCGGTACTGCGAGGCGCTTGCGGAGCAGAGCCGAAGGATCGGCGCAATGCTCTCCGTAAAGACCACGCAGATCGCGGACGGCGCCGCAAAGCTCGCGGAGGAGACGGAGCGGCGGAAGGAGCAGATCGCCGCGCTCTCGAAAAGGCTCTTTGCGGAGATTGCGGAGGGTCATCGCGGCGTCGGCAACGTGCTGATCGTGGAAGAGGGTTTTTCGGCGGACGATACGCGCAGGCTCGCGGATGCGGTCGCCCGCGTGTGCGGAGGAAGCTGCGCCGTGTTTTCCGAACAGGAGGGACGGCAGCTGTTTGCGGTGATCTCGGAAACGGAAGATCTGCGCCCGCTCTGTGCGCGGATACGGGAACGGCTCTCGGGATCGGGCGGCGGCAAGGCGGACTGCGTGATGGGAAGCGTCCGTGCTTCCGCAGATGAGATCCGCACTTTCTTTGAAGAGGAGGGCTGGTCGGTATGATGATACAGGATATCGCACCACACCGTCTGGACAACGCCTATGCGCCGCGATCTCCGAAGGAAGGCGATGCCTTGCTCTGCGCGCGCGGCGACGCCCTGCTGGTCGGGAAAAATGAGGATGGCACGGTGAGATTGCCGTCTTTTGCGGAATTGGGACGGTCGCAGGGGCAATACCTCTTCTCTCTGGACGGACGGGGGATCTATCTTTGGATGGGTGAGCCGCCTGCGGAGACGGACGGGCTTTCCTACATCCCCTCGCGGATGCTGCGCGATGCGCCGCCCA
>JAFVWG010000283.1 GCA_017501805.1 Oscillospiraceae bacterium | reverse complement strand
TTCTGGCACAAATTCCTCTATGACATCGGTGTTGTCCACACGAAGGAGCCGTATGCCCGCCGCACGAGCCACGGTATGATCCTCGGTCATAACCCGCACTACGTCGGAAACGTTGAGAGTGAAGCGGAAAAGCAGGCGCTCATCGAAAAGTACGGCAATCAGGCTCTTCGCCAGAGCGTGAAGATGTCCAAGTCGCTCGGAAACGTCATCAACCCCGATGATGTTGTGAGTGAGTTCGGCGCGGATACGCTTCGCCTCTACATTATGTTCATCGGCGACTTTGAAAAGACCGCTACCTGGTCCTCGAACTCCGTTCGCGGCTGCAAGAAGTTCCTCGACCGCTGCTGGAATCTTATGGAAATGGCCACCGACGAAGCCGGTCATTCCGCAAAGAATGAAGCGATCATCCATCGCAGCATCAAAAAGGTGACCGACGACATCGATACGCTGAAGATGAACACCGCCATCGCACAGCTGATGACGATGGTCAACGATTTCTACGCCAACGGTCTGTCGAAGGGCGATCTCAAGACGCTCCTGCTGCTCCTGTCGCCGTTCGCACCGCATATGGTCGAGGAAATGTGGGAGCTGTGCGGCTTCGCCGCAGAGAGCGGCTGTATGGCGATGCAGGCGCAGTGGCCGACCTTCGACGAGAGCAAGACCGTCGCCAGCACCGTCTCGATGGCAGTGCAGGTGCTCGGCAAGCTGCGCGGAACCATCGAAGTTCCCGCAGGAAGCGATCAGCAGACTGTCGTCGACGCCGCGCTCGCAAACGAAAAAGTTGCAAAGGCTGTTGACGGAAAGAGCATCGTGAAAGTCATCCACGTGCCCAATAAACTGGTCAATCTGATCGTTAAATAAAGAGAGAAAATCAATATTTCTGAAAGCTTTTCGACGAAAAAGTATTTTTGCTTGACAATTCTGTTTTTCTCCCATATAATGTACATTGCTGTTAATCAGCCCTGAAAGTGTCCTGGATCTAGCCGGACACCCCGGAGGGAGGGAAACCGATCATGTCTGAAGTTCATGTAAAAGAGAATGAATCTCTGGAATCTGCTCTGAAACGCTTCAAGCGCAGCTGTGCCAAGGCCGGCGTCATTCAGGAAGTGAAGAAGAGAGAGCATTACGTCAGCCCCAGCCTGAAGCGCAAGCAGAAGTCTGAAGCGGCCCGTAAGAATAAGAGAAAGTTCTATTGATCTCTCTCCGCGTTATTCCGCATAATGAAGGCTCCCTGCTTGCAGGGAGCCTTATGTTTTAAGTATGTTCCGAAGCGGCAGCTGTAAGTGTCTCCTCGTCTGCGATCATAAGGGGCACGCCGCAGGCCTCCGCGATCCGCATTTTCTCCCGCAGTGAGCGGGAACTGTCCGCAAGCTCCGCATAACCGCCGTCTGCAATGCGCCACAGGCAGCAAAGCGTTTCCGAGTAACGAAAGCCCTCGCGGTCGCGTTCGGACAATTCGATCGGCTCTCCGCGTCCGTCGGGACAGGGGAGGGGGAAACGATATGCCTGCGGTCGAAGATACAGGCAGACTTTTCCCTGAAAGCGGACCATACTTTCGCGGAGATATTCCGCAAAACTGCCGCCGGAAACAAAGCTTTCCAGCAGCACATATGCATCGTTTTTCGGCTCGCTGACGACTGTATAGGTATTCAGCGCCTTACCCTCACGCCAAAACCGGAGACAAACCGTTCCGTTCTCCAGCGGCTCAAACCGACAGCCGTTCGGCTCTGTGTCCGAGATCGGGAACACAAGCATAAACAATCCCCCATGCAGGTGCTTTACAGAAATTATTATGTAGAATCGAGTGTGCCTATGCTGAATCTGATCCCAAAACTGATCGTTCCTTCCGTGTGTGAGCTGACGCCGGAACTGCTGAAAGAGAAAAATATATCGCTCCTTCTGATGGACTTTGATAACACTCTGCTGCCCTACACGGAAGATACAGCGGACGAGACGGTTCTCGCATGGCTTACAAGCGTGCAGGAGGCAGGTATCAGACTCTGCGTTCTCTCCAACACGAAGCGCGACCGCGCGCCTGCATTCTGCCGGGCTCACGGGATCGATTGTATCACACACGCGCGAAAACCGTTCCAAAGCGGCATTCGCCGCTGCCTGAGCCAATATGCGGCAGAGGGAGAGGTCGCAGCACTTGTCGGCGACCAGATCTATACGGATGTACTCTGCGCAAACACGGCGGGATTGCTTTCCATTCTTGTCACACCGCTGCATCTGCACAACGTCTGGCTGAAGCTCAGGCACGTTTTGGAAAAACCGTGGATCGCAATCGGGAAACGGAGGCTTCGCAGTGCTGAAACTTGAACGATATCGTACGCTTCTCTCTTCCGCCGGCGTTGACGGCATTTGGCTGGTCGGCGATGTGAACCGCCGCTATTGCACCGGCGCTTCCATCGCGGAAGGCATGGCGCTTCTGACGCAAAACGCAGCGTATTACTTTACGGACAGCCGCTATCTGGAGGACGCGGAGCGCTCTTTGGAAGGCTATTGCGTCCGCAGAGTCGATGCGGAGCACCCCTACGTTTTCCGCCTTCGCGAGGCGATCGGGGAGCAGAACATCCGCAAACTCGGTTTTGAAGAAGACGAACTGACGGCAGGGCAGTACCGTAATTTTTCGGAAGCTCTGTCTGCAGAGCTTCTGCCGATGCAGAAAGACCTGTCATCCTTCCGACAGGTCAAGTCTGAGGAAGAGCTTTCCTGTATCCGCGCTGCACAGGCGATCACCGACGAGACCTTCCGCATCCTGCTTGACCGAGTTCGGCTCGGGATGACAGAACGTGAGCTGAAGGCGGAACTCATCTGTACGCTCTACCGTCTCGGCTCGGAAGGACCGTCCTTTGACCCCATCGTGCTCTTCGGAGAAAATACAAGTATGCCGCATGGCGTGGCAGGGGAAAGACCGCTGCGAAAAGGGGAATTTATTACGCTGGATTTCGGCTGCCGCTGCGGCGGATACTGCTCGGATATGACCCGTACGGTATCTTTCGGAGCACCCACGGAACAGATGCGCGAAGTTTACGAAATTGTTCTCCGTGCGCAGGAGACTGCGATTTCCGTCACGCGCGCAGGTATCCCTGGCTCCGATGTGGATGGAGCAGCGCGAACGATCATAGCTGACGCAGGCTACGGAGAATGCTTCGGTCACAGCTACGGTCACGGCGTCGGTCTCAAGATCCACGAGGCGCCGTTCTGCAGTCCTTCGTGGAAGAAACCGCT
Source organism: Oscillospiraceae bacterium (assembly GCA_017501805.1). Lineage (GTDB taxonomy): Bacteria > Bacillota > Clostridia > Oscillospirales > Oscillospiraceae > RGIG3566. The sequence goes on along the minus strand of JAFVWG010000283.1, from coordinate 4,424 downwards.
CCCTGTCGGTGCGGTCTGCTCGGCGGAGCCCGGCATCTACCTGCCCGGAAAATTCGGCGTTCGCATCGAGGATCTGGTGATCATCCGCGAGGACGGTGTGGAGAATCTGACCGCCAGCCCGAAAAATTTGATAATTCTGTAGCCTTATACTTGCAAATCATCGCAAAATAAGATAGAATAACTGCGTCTGTATCACAGAGTTAATTTTCTACGCAACGGAGGAATGTAATATGGCAACGATCACAGCCGGCGAATTCAGAAACGGCAAGACCTTCGAGTACGAAGGCAAAATCATGCAGGTCATCGAGTTCCAGCACGTCAAGCCCGGCAAGGGCGCCGCGTTTGTCCGCACGAAGATGCGCAACATCGTGACCGGCGGCGTCACCGAAACTTCTTTCAACCCCACCGCAAAGTTTGAGGAAGCTTTCATCGAGCGCAGAGATATGGAGTACAGCTACAACGATGGCGATCTGTACTACTTCATGGATCAGGAAACCTTCGATATGATCCCCCTGAGCAAGGACGTCCTCGACGATTCCTTCCGCTTCATCAAGGAGAACACCCTCTGCAAGATCCTGTCCTACAAGGGCAATGTTTTCGGCATTGAGACGCCCAACTTTGTTGAGCTCGAAGTCATCAAGGCCGATCCCGGTGTCAAGGGCGACACCGCCACCAACGTGACCAAGCCCGCCACCGTTGAGACCGGCGCGGAAATCAAGGTCCCGCTGTTCATCAACGAAGGTGAGAAGATCCAGATCGACACCCGCACGGGCGAGTATCTCGGCCGTGTCAAGGGCTGATTGAAGGGAGAACACATTATGGATCTGCCGAAGAAAGCCGCTTATCTGAAAGGCCTTATGGAAGGTCTTGAAATCGACACCACGAAGCCCGAGGGCAAGCTCCTTGCCGCGATCGTCGATCTGCTGAACGACACTGCGGACACGGTTGAAGATCTTGCCGATGTCATCGATGCGATCTCCGACGAGCTCGATGTGATCGAAGAGGATCTCGAAGCTGTTGAGGAATGCATCCTCGACGAAGACGATTACGACGATGACGATTGCGACTGCGACTGTGAGGACGAGACCATCTACGAGGTCAAGTGCCCCACCTGCGGCGAAGTCATCGACCTCGACGAAGATATGCTGGACGAAGGCTCCATCGAGTGCCCGAAGTGCGGCGAATCGCTCGAATTCGACGACGATGACGCTGAGATCGAAATCTGATCCCAATGAATAAAAGAAACGACGGCTCATAACGAGCCGTCGTTTTTATGTATGTTCGGAGTTGAGTTTCTTTTCCGCCTCGTCCAGCGCCTGTGCAAGCTGATCGGGGCAGGAGGTCGGTTTTCCTCCGCAGGAGATGCCGCGCAGGCGTTCGCGGACCTCGTCGATATCCATACCCTCGACGAGCTTTGCGATGCCCTGCAGATTTCCGTTGCAGCCGCTGATATATTCGACATTTCTCAATTTACGGTCTTCGATCTCAAAATTGATCTGACGGGAGCAGGTCCCTCTTGTGCGATACGAGAATTTCAATAGAATCACCTTAATCCGTTGTAAGTTTTTGGGGCGTCATCGGTACGAACGCGATCAGCGCATTGGGATCGAGCAGCAGCTGACAGCCGCGTGCGCCCGCCGAAACGCCGATCTCGTCAAATTGCAGTGCACTTTCATCAATGTAGGTCGGGTAGATCTTTTTCATTCCGATCGGACTGCAGCCGCCGCGAATATAGCCTGTCAGGGAAAGCAGCTCCTTCACAGGGATCATCCGTACGGACTTGCTCCCTGCTGCCGCAGCAGCCTTTTTCAGATCGAGCTCACCGCAGACCGGGACGCAAAAGACGAGCACACGGTTCTTATCGTCCCGCGCGACAAGTGTTTTGAAAATCTGCTCCGGCGGCATGCCGATCCCTTCCGCTGCGTGCATTCCGTTGAGATCGTTTTCGTCGTATTCGTATTCCGCGAGTCGGTAGGGGATCTTCTGTCGTTCGAGAAGCCTTACCGCGTTTGTCTTGCCCATAGCAGCCTCCGTGTGTTTTTCTCCCGCTATTATAAAGGCAAAATGAAACGGTTGCAAGTCCCCAAAAACTGTGCTATCCTAATGGTCGAATCTTGCAAGGGGAGGAAACCTTATGTCTATCACAGCGGCGCGCAGCTATCTGTCCGAACGCGGCTATGCCGATAAAGTACAGGAATTTTCCGTCTCCAGCGCGACGGTTGCCCTTGCGGCGGAGGCGCTGCATTGCGAGCCTGCCCGCATCGCAAAAACGCTGGCATTCCTTGTCGGGGAAGAAAACATTCTGATCGTCGCCGCCGGCGATATCAGGATCGACAATGCGCGATATAAAGCACAGTTTCACAGCAAAGCAAAAATGATCCCCATCGAAGAACTCAACGATCGCGTTGGTCACGAGATCGGCGGTGTCTGCCCCTTTGGCATCCGCGAAGGCGTGAAGGTCTATCTCGATGAATCTCTCAAACGCTTTCACACGGTCTTTCCCGCCTGCGGCAGTGCGAACAGTGCGATCGAACTGACCATCCCGGAACTGGAGCAGCTCTCCGGCTATCTCGCATGGATCGACGTCGGCAAAGGCTGGCGCGACGGCGAAACCGAATAAATCAAATCCGCCTTTTACCGCTTTTTAGCAGGTGAGAGGCGGTTTACTTTTGCGCCGATCCTCAAATACTACACGCAGGAAAGGCGGGATCGTATGGCAGAGCAGACGACACAGGGATCGGAGCAGAACGAACTGAAGGACTTCGGCGCGACCTCTATGAAGACGGCGGATGGGGTAATCTACACCCTCGCCATCATCGGACAGATCGAAGGGCATCAGGTCGCACCCGAGAATGTGAAAACAACGAAATACGAACATGTGCTGCCGCTGCTTGCGGGCATCGAGCAGTCGGAGGAGATCGACGGTCTTTTGCTGCTGCTCAATACCGTCGGAGGCGATATCGAAGCGGGGCTCGCCATTGCGGAGCTGATCTCCGGAATGCGGAAACCGACGGTCTCGCTCGTGCTCGGCGGAGGTCATTCCATCGGCGTACCGCTCGCCGTCAGCACAAAGCGCAGTCTGATCGTTCCCACAGCCTGTATGACCATACATCCCGTCCGTATGAGCGGGATGGTAGTGGGCGCACCGCAGACATTTGCGTATTTCCAGCGCATTCAGGAGAGCATCGTGGATTTCGTCACGCGCAATTCACGCATCAGCCGCCGCGCCTTTCTGCGCTATATGATGGCAACGGGCAGGATCGCGACCGACGTCGGAACGCTGATCTACGGCAAAGAGGCGGTCGCCTGCGGGCTGATGGACGGACTTTCCGACCTCGGGGGAGCGATCTCCATCCTCCGTGAAATGATCCGCTCGAGCAAGCGTCCGCCCGCGGAGGGGTGCTAAATATTTCTTATGGTATTTTTTCCCGCTTTGTGGTATTATACTTGTTGTGAAATCTTCTGACAGGAGCGAAGCGGATGAATTTTTGGCACGCGATCCTGTTGGGGGTCGTGCAGGGCATTGCAGAGTTTCTGCCGATCTCCAGCTCGGGACATCTGGCTGTTTTACAAAACCTGTTTCAAATATCTGCACCGGGCGAGAACGATCTGTTTTTTGACATTCTTCTTCACATTGGTACGCTTTTTGCGGTTTTACTGGCCTATCGGAAGGATATTTCCGCATTCATTCGGGAAGCACCCGCTGTGCTGCGGAAGAAGACCAACGAAAAGACGCAGAAATCCGCTTCTCTCAGCCTGCGGCTTCTGCTTCTGCTGATCATCGCCGCAGCGCCGCTTGTCCTTGTGCTGTTTTTCAAGCGCTTTGTCGAGCAGCTCTACTACGACACATTCTTCATCTCGGCGGCCTTTGCCGTGACAGGACTGATCCTGTTCTTATCGGATCGGTATGCCGCAGGAGAAAAGGATCTTAAGGAAACTTCCGTCACAGATGCGCTCGTCATCGGCTTTGCACAGACACTCGCGGTCGTGCCCGGGCTCTCGCGTTCCGGCGCGACCATCTCAGCCGGACTTTGCTGCGGCTTGTCACGCCCCTTTGCGGTGAAGTTTTCCTTCCTGCTCTCGATCCCTGCGATCCTGGGTGCGCTGCTCGCATCGATCCCCGATGCCATCGCCGCTCAGCCGCAGCTGAGCCTTCTCCCACTGTATCTTTCCGGTATGCTGACCTCTGCCGTACTGGGCTATTTCAGCATCCGGCTGATCGATAAGATCTCAAAAACAGGAACCTTCGGCGGCTTTGCGTATTACTGCTGGGGCGCGGGACTTTTGACATTTTTCTTAAGCCTCATCGCCTGAATGTCTTTGGAAACAAAAGAGGAGATACATAGATATGGCCAATCAAACCGGACGCGGAAAAAAACGCTATACTGGCGCTCGCACGCGCAAAGGCGGCTCTAAAAAGCAGC
>JAFVWG010000282.1 GCA_017501805.1 Oscillospiraceae bacterium | reverse complement strand
TACGCTATACCGGTAAGGTCGGCGGCGTGATCCTGATCCTTATGGGGATCCTGATGCTGACCGGAGAACTCGGTCGCCTGTCCGAGCTTATCTCACAGGCGGGATAAGGAGAATGACTATGAAAAAAACGATTGCAGTATTGCTTGCGCTGCTGATGCTCGGGCTTGCGGCCTGTGCGCAGAGTGCGCCGAAGCAGGCGGAGACAGCGTCTGCCGAAACACAGACCTCCGATGCGCAGAAAGCGGAGACGGCGGAGAGCGACGATCCCGCCGCACCGGATTTCACGCTGACCGACCAGTTCGGGAAGGAACACCGCCTGTCCGACTATAAGGGCAAGGTCGTGCTGCTGAACTTCTGGGCGACGTGGTGCAAGTACTGCGTGCAGGAGATGCCGGATCTGCAGAAGCTGCACGAAAAATATTCCGCGCAGGAGGACCCGCAGCTGGTTCTGCTCGCCGTTGCCGCACCGGGGCAGGGCGGCGAACAGGATGCCGAGGGCATCAAGGCTTACCTCGAAACGAACGGCTACACATATCCGTCGCTGATGGATACGGACGGAAGTGTGTTTAAGACCTATGGCGCTTCGGCGCTTCCCACCACCTTTGTGATCGGACGCGACGGCAGCGTGATCGGCTATGTTCCCGGTGCGATGACTGAGGAAATGTTGGAAAAGGTGGTCGCGCAGGCGCTGAACACCGACACGGCAAAGGAGGAAAAACAGTGAGAAGAGCTTTGTCTGTCCTGCTCACGGCGCTGCTGCTTGCGGGACTTCTGACCGTCTCCTGCGCTGCGGCGAAGGTCGTGCCCTCCAAGCAGAAACTCTCTGTGGACGGAACGATCGTGAAGTGCGAGAGCTACAACATCGACGGCAGCAACTACTTCAAGCTCCGCGATATTGCAATGCTCCTCAACGGCACGCAGGCGCAGTTCTCCGTCAAGTGGAACGAAAAGAAGCAGACGATCTCCCTGCAGACCGAAAAGCCCTACACCGCGGTGGGCGGAGAGCTGGAGATCGGCAGTGACAAGTCCGCCACGGCACAGGAGAGCAAGACCACGCTCCTGGTCAACGGAAACGAGGTCACAAGTCTGACCGCCTACAACATTGGCGGAAATACCTATTTCAAACTCCGCGAGCTTGGAAACCTTCTGTATTTCGACGTGAGCTACAACGCCGTTGCCAACATTGCGGCGGTCGAAAGCTTCACCTTCCAGGGCTGCGAAAAACCCTGAGTCCAAAGGACGCCTTCGGGCGTCCTTTTATGTTTTGGCAGCATACAGATAGCGGTGTTCCGCGGGGCGGAACGGATTCCACCTCATCCGTCAGCCGCTGCGCGGCTGCCACCTTCCCCTCGAAGGGGAAGGCTCGAATGCAGTTTCAATTGATTTTTCGGGGCGGACAATGTATTATGTACACGATTGAAGCAAAACAGGAGGCGGATCGTTATGAAGTGCGGTTTTTATGAGATGGACATCACGCCGAAGCTCGGCAGCATCATTCCCGGCGGCTTCGCCGCGCGTTACGCGGAGAATGTGCAGGAGCCGTTGTTCGCACGTGCTTTTGTGGCGGAGACGGAGCAGTCGTCTCTCGCCGTTGTTGTGGTGGATGCCTGCGGCATTACCGAGGATATCACCCTGCGCGTCCGCGAGCGG
>JAFVWG010000281.1 GCA_017501805.1 Oscillospiraceae bacterium | reverse complement strand
TGATCTATGATCCCGGAGACGGGAGCAACGACCGCAACATACAGCTGGCGGCCGCTTTCTATGATCTCTATGTGGAGCCGGATTACTCCTCCTGTTTTCAGCAGCTGGAGGAGGACGACATCGAGTCCGTGATCGCGGAGCGCTCCTTTGCGTCCGTAGGGAACACGGTACTGATTTGGAGCATAGGTGATCGTGACGTCTCCGACAGGCTTGATCTCGAAGGGGCGTCCGTATTTTTGCGAGCAGCGGGAAAGAAGTTCGGCCTTGGAGATGCGAAGCCAACGCCCTGCCCAATAGTCGGTGGCAAGATGATCCAACGCGTCGCAGATCAGATCGAGCGAGGCGATTTTTGCCTCCTGTCCGCTCAGAAGTCTGACCGCGTTTTCGTGCAGGATCAGCCGCTCTCCAAAGTACTTCTGCACCCATGCAGGGATGTCGCGGTGCTCATTCGGTCGGTCGATGCGGCGGCGGAGGTAGGCGATCTCTTCGTCCCTCGCGCTTGCGGCGGACTCGACGAGCGCTTGCTTTTTTTCGAGCTCCGCACGCAGCTCCCGCACGGTTTTCTCAAGCGCACCGCAGCAGCTTTTTTGCTTTTCGAGCTTTTGAGCGAGTGCATCAATTTCCTGTTCTCTTTCCGAGAGATGATCCTTGTAGGCCTGCGTCAGCTGCCGCAGGCGTTCCTCCCGCTCACTGTCAAGCAATTCCGAACGCTGGCGGAAATCGATGGCGCTGCGCAGCAAAAGCTCACGCGCTTCGGCGAGAAAGGCGACCTGCCCGAAGGGAAGTTCCTTTCCGCGCGGATAGGAGATCATCTCCTGCTTCAGCGCATCCACCGTCTGCGCGCGGTGCTGGTCGGAGGGCTGATAGGGAAGCTTGCGCGAAGCACCGCCGAATATCGCGGGTTCCAGCACGACGATGTCACCCGCTGTCGCACGGACGTCGGTCAGCTCGCAGAACTTATTTAAAAGGGAACTCTCCAGAACGCAGACGCGGCAGAAGGTCACGGTCGAGCGGGCAAAGCGGTCCGCGTCGTAGGCAGAGCGGCTGACGGGCGGCGCTTGCACAGGCGGAATTTTGAATATAGGGGTAGCGGCGGAAAACAGATCCAAGCGCATACCGATATTGAGGTCGGGCACATCGGACGCCTCTTCCGGCTCGGTAAAGAAGACGATCGGAAGTGCGTTTTCCGAGCTGTTGCGTACTGCCAGCAGTTCCCGCAGCTGCGCCGCGGAGGAGACTGCCTCGGCGGTCTGCTTCATAACGGTGATCTGCCGAAGACCAAAGTCCGGGTTTTCGACAAGCAGACGGATGATCGCAAGGCGATAGACCTCCGCGGGGGCGGATACGCCCTCGGGATCGGAGATCACAGTCCGGAATCCACATTCCAGCTCGCGTCCGACGATGCGGAACGCGACAGCGGTCTCAATCACACGTCCCGGCTCGGCCGCTCTCCGCTGTTCCGGATTGCCCGGGTCGGAGCCGAGGTCCGGCTCGGAGATCTGCAAAGTCCACACGCCCTGTTCCGGCAGAGAGACGATATCGACGCGATAGCCCTGATTGATGTGCAGAGAGGTCAGAACCTTGTCGCCGCAGCTGCGATACCTGTCCGGGGAAGGAAGTTTTCGCAGAGAGGCGGGGGCGTGCTCGCCGAGGCGGCACGCCAGCCAGTGCATCGTAATGAGCGCACCGAGCCGCAGACCGTCCTGCGGGGAAGTCTTGCTGCTTGCCATCTTTCCGAAAAACTGATAGGTCGGATATATGCGGTTGCGAAGCAGATTGACGACGCGGTAGGGTTGAGCCTGCTGTGGCATAGGTAGCCCTCCTTTTGTCGGAATTCGACCGATTTCCTTATAGAATTATATAAGACATTCGCGGTAAACGCAATCCGAAAATTCACGAGGCTCTCAAAAACGCAAGCGGATAAGATGTTGCGAAAATGCAACAACATATCCGCCCGAGATGCTTGATTTTTGCCTGAAAAAATGCTATGATCAGCTCACAAAATGAACGATATCGGAATGTTTTAAAGCTGAAACAAACACGAAACGGTTTGCCTTGCCCGCAAGCGGCGGGACGGTACGGAAAGGAAGAATTGCTATGATGATCGATACGGAACGGCTGCGCCGGGATCTGGCGGATGACTGCTACGGCGCTTTTTTCGGCGCGGGATTCGGCGGTGCGCTGATGGTGGCGTTTGAGGTCGAAAGCCTCAGCGCCGAGGAACTGGTCGAGTATGCCGCACGGCAGGGCGTTGACCTGTCGCGGTACGAGGTCTGACAGGAGGATTCGGTATGGCACGGAGAGCTTACGGCAGAAGACGCGCAAGGCGCGGCGGACTGGCCCGCTTTTTGGGGATCACGTTCGCAAGCTACGCTTACAATCTGCTCTTCAGGAACAAGTACTGATCGGCAGAAGCTTTGGAAAACAGCGTGTATCCGACAGCGTGACGGAGACCGTTTCCGCAAACGATATAAGTACAAAAGGAAAAGCCGTGGGAACGCAAAAGCGGTTCCACGGCTGCCATCCCGAAGGGGAGGAGAACTATGGAAAATGACGGAAAAATCAGGCTGCTGCGCACGCTGCAGATCCTGCAGGAGGAATCCGATGCGGAGCATCCGATCTCCATCGTGGAGATCGAAAGCCTGCTGAAGGAACGGTGGGGACTGGAGACCTACCGCATCACGACGCAGAAGGATATTGCTTCGCTCCGCGCGGCGGGGTATTCGATCGAGACGATCCGCTCGACGCAGAACCGCTACTACCTGACAGAACGCACATTTGAACTGCCCGAGCTCAAGCTGCTGATCGACGCGGTGGAGTCCGGAAAATTCATCACGGCGCGTAAGAGCCGTGTCCTCACGGAGAAGCTTGCCGGATTCGCGAGCCGACACGAGGCAGCATCGCTCAAGCGGAACATCAGCCTTACCGACCGCGTCAAGGCGGGCAACGAGCAGATCTACTACATTATGGACACGCTGAACGAGGCGATCAACCTCGGGAAGAAAGTTGCCTTTTACTATTTTGAATACGGCGGAGACAAGCAGAAAAAACTGAAAAACGTCGGAAAACCGTATGTCTTCAGCCCGTACACGCTGACATGGAACGGCTCTTTTTACTATGTGATCGGTTGGTCGGATAAGCACAGCAAAATCGCGACGTTCCGCGTTGACCGCATCCATCGAACGCCGGAGCTGCTGGAGGAGAGCGCCGTTCCGAAGCCGAAGCACTTCAGTCTCGGGGATTTTGAGGAGCGGTCGTTCCAACTCTTTGACGGCGAGCGTGCGCACGTGAAACTGCGCTGCGAAAATG
>JAFVWG010000280.1 GCA_017501805.1 Oscillospiraceae bacterium | reverse complement strand
GAGAGGATCATAGCAGATTTTGGAGGCAAAGTCAACGGCGGAGGGGAGAGAGAGAAGAGTGATATTGCTTCGCAGTGATATTTGGCATTGCCAAGTGATATGCGCTTCGCGCGTGGTATTCGGCTGCGCCGAGTCGCGGTGTGCCGGAGGCACGATTGGATACCGCTGCGGCGGGAGACCTCTTCCGGCGGCTTTGCCGCCACCTTCCCCAGAGGGGAAGGTTTTGGAGACCGCCGTTGGCGGTAGTGAAGAGGGAATAGTGAAGAGGGAAGAGGTGTTGTGTGCCACGAGCGGCACGATTTGGATACGCCCGCGGGCGGAGACCTCTTCCGGCTGCGGCTGTGCCGCAGCCACCTTCTCCAAAGGAGAAGGCTTTATGCTTGACAAAACAGATAAATGTGCTATTATATGAACACTTGAACAGTTGTTCAAGTGTTGAAGAAATGAAAGGGAGGTTACGGCATGGAAGACCTTTTCTGTACAGAGGTGCATTCGCACGATGAGCCTGTCGGCGCGGTGCGCGCCGCGATCCCGGACGATGCGCTGCTGCGCGCGCTTGCCGAGCTCTACAAAGTCTTCGGCGATCCGACGCGGATGAAGATCCTCAGCTGCCTTTCGATCCGTGAGCTGTGCGTCTGCGACATCGCGGAGTGTCTCGGTCTGACGATCTCGGCGGCTTCGCATCAGCTCCGCGTGCTGCGGCAGGCGCATCTGGTCAAACCAAGGAAGAGCGGCAAGGAAGTTTTCTATTCGCTCGCGGATGACCATGTGGAGCAGATCCTTGCCTGCGGCCTTTCCCATGTGACAGAGTAAAAGGAGAAGAGAAATATGAAAAAGACATTTTCGATCGAAGTGGACTGCCCGGTGTGCGCCGACAAGTGCCAGAGAGCCATTGCCGCCGTTGACGGCGTCAGGGACTGCCAGATCAATTTCATCCTGCAGAAGCCCACGCTGGAGGCGGACGACGACCGCTTTGACGAGATCGTGAAGGAAGCCGTCAAGGCCGCAAAGAAAGCGGAAGCGGACTTTGAGATGGAAGTGTGATCCATGTCGCGCAAACTTAAAAAACAGCTGCGCCGCATTGTGATCGCGCTGACCGCCTTCGCGGTCACCTTCTGTGCGGATCATATTCTGCCCGCGCTTTGGCCGGAGCGGCTGCCGCTGGGTCTTGCTTCGCTGATCCCCGGCGGGTTCGGCTGGCTGCTGCCGCTGGGCATTTTTCTCGCTATCTATGTGTACATCGGCCGGGACGTGCTGCTCAGATGCTTCCGCAACATTCGCCGCGGACAGGTCTTTGATGAGAATTTTCTGATGACCGTCGCGACCGTCGGCGCGTTTGCAATCGGCATCACCTCGGCGCTGCGGGGCGGCGCACCGGAGGGGATGGACGAGGCCTGTGCCGTGCTGCTGTTCTATCAGCTCGGCGAATGGTTCCAGCGCTACGCGGTGGGACGTTCCCGCGATTCCATTGCGAAGCTGATGTCGATCCGTCCGGAATTCGCCCGCGTACTGCGCGGCGGCGAAGCGGAGGTCGTTTCCCCGGAGAAGGTTGCCGTGGACGAGATCATCATCGTGCACGCCGGAGAGCGCGTGCCGCTGGACGGCATCGTGACGGAGGGCGAATCCGAGCTGGACGCCGCCGCGCTTACGGGAGAGTCGCTTCCGCGCGGCGTGATGGAGGGGGACGCCGTCCTGTCCGGCTGTGTGAATCTGACGAGCAGTCTGCATCTGCGCGTCACGGCGCCCTTTGCGCAGTCCACCGTTGCGAAGATCCTCGACCTTGTGGAGAACGCGGCGGGAAGAAAATCGAAGATGGAGAGCTTCATTTCACGCTTCGCGCGGTACTATACGCCCGTGGTCGTGGTCGCGGCGCTGCTCCTCGCTGTGGTGCCGCCCATCTTCGTCGGCGGGCTGAGCGATTGGATCTACCGTGCGCTGAACTTCCTCGTTGTCTCCTGCCCCTGTGCGCTTGTCATTTCCGTTCCGCTGAGCTTTGTTGCGGGCATCGGCGCGGCTTCCCGCGCAGGTGTGCTGGTCAAGGGCTCGGACTATCTCGAACGTCTGGATCAGACGGATGTGTTCGTCATTGACAAGACGGGAACGATCACGAAGGGCAACTTCGCGGTGACGGAGGTCGTGCCGGAGGAACGGCGCGAAGAGATCCTGTCCGCCGCCGCGGCGGCGGAAGCCGATTCGCACCACCCGATCGCGCGTTCGATCCTCGCTGCCGCAGGAGAGCGCTATGAAAAGGGCTATACCTCGGTCAACCACGCCGGGATGGGCGTGACGGCAGCGCAGGGGACGGATGTCATCCTCTGCGGAAACGCGAAGCTGATGGAGGAAAACGGCATTGCGTTTTCCCCGGCTGAGGACGGAGGAACGGTCGTCTATGTAGCGAAAAACGGCGCGTTCCTCGGCGCGATCCACATTGCGGACGAACTGCGCGAGGAGAGCCGCGAGGTGCTTGCAGCTCTGCGCGGACAGGGCGCGAAAACGATCCTGTTTACGGGCGACAGCGAGCAGATCGCCGCGCGGATCGCAAAGCAGACCGGGATCACCGACTACCGCGCGCAGATGCTGCCGCAGGACAAAGCGGGTCAGCTCGAGGCGCTGCTCGCCGATCGGGACGGAAAACGCTCCGTCTGCTTCGTCGGCGACGGCATCAACGATGCGCCCGTGCTGATGTGCGCGGATATCGGCATCGCGATGGGCGGCGTCGGCTCGGATGCGGCGATCGAGGCGTCGGACGTTGTGCTGATGCGAGACGATCTGCGCGGCATCCCCGCGGCAAAGCGCATTGCGAAAAAGACGATGCAGATCGTCCGGCAGAACGTGATCTTCGCCCTCGCGGTGAAGCTGGCGATTTTGCTGCTTTCCGCGCTCGGCTTTGCGAACCTCTGGATCAGCGTGTTCGGCGACGTCGGTGTTGCGGTGCTTGCCATCCTCAACGCGATGCGTGCGAACTTTGTGAAAGAATAAGGAAGAACCGGAGCGGCGGCGCTCCGGTTTTTTTGTGCCGCGAGGCGGCGAGTTTGATACGCCTGCAGCGGGAGACCTCATTCGTCGCCGCTTTGCGGCGAAGTGAATAGTGAATAGTGAAGAGTGAAGAGTTGTGGTGTGCCGTTGGCACGGATTGGATATTGCCCTCTCAGTCAGCTTCGCTGACAGCTCTCCCATAGGGAGAGCCAAGGCAGGCGGGCGATTGATAATTGTCCCTGTGACGGTGGTTCCGAATTGCTGCGGAGGAGAAGCGGGGGATTGCTTTTACATAGGATTTTTTATAAAATGGAAAGAGATTACATAGGAAGCGAGGGTCCGGTATGAAACGGTTTTGGAAACGTTCTGTCTGCCTGATGCTTACGGCGGCACTCTGCCTCGGCATCCTGCCGATCTTCGGCACGGCTGCGGATTCCATGGAGGAGCGGCAGCAGGCACTTGTCGCCGTCGCGATGGCATACTACGACAAGGGACACAGCATGCAGTACGACAACAAAACCGTTGTTGATGACGTCCCCAGAAGGGACGGCGGCAAGACCCGCTCGGACGCACTTGCACCGCCGGAATATGCAACGCCGCACAACACGCTCTTCAGCGTTTGCTCGACCTATATGCATGATATCTACTGGGATGCGTTCAACTTCGGTCTGTCCGGCACTCCCGGTACGATTTCAACAGGCGGTCTTTCAAAGATCAAGGAGGACGATCCCCGCTGCGTGCGCCGATTTGATGCGACGACCGGCGCGGATGCGGTGACTGCGGTCGAAGAGATGCTTACGCTGGCGCAGCCCGGCGATATCTTTAATGTTTACAACAAGAAAAGCGAAGCCGGTCACGCGATGATGTATGTCGGCGATGTGAAGGGGGACGGAAAGAACTACCTCGCCCACTGCTTCGGCGCGAGCATGAACCCCGAAAAGCAGCGGGACAACAGAGAGTATGCGCCGAAGTCTCCCTTGATCGACGAGCGCTACGGCGTAAATAAATACGCGGACGGCTGCGGCGGTTCGATTCGTCTGACAGAAGTCGGAAAGCAGATGCTTGGCTACGCGAAAAAGGGAAAGCAGACCTATATTTCTCTTCTGCGTCCGCTGAATGCGATGAGCGAAACGGAATATCCCATCCCCGCGAAGACGCGCTTTCGTATGACGCACCCGCGCTTTGCGGTTGACCGTACGCTCGACCGGACGCGCTTTGGCAGCTACGAAAAGGGAGAGACCGCGACGCTGACGCTTGTGCTTTTCAACAACTCGAAGACGGCTTACGCCGTGCCCGTGACGGAGAAGATCCCCGCGGGTGTGGAGCTGAAAAACACCCCCTCGGGTGCGACGGTCGCCGGCGACAAGATCACGTGGAATGTTCAGATGCCCGCCGGGAGCGAAAAGACGCTGACCGTGGAATACATCGTTACCGCCGAGCGCGGCACGCAGCTCGTCTTTGACGGAAGCTCTGTGGGAGACATCCCTGCGACGCAGATCGCCGTCACCGTAAGCGGCAGGAAGCTGAACACAAAAGATCTGAGGAAGCTCGATGCGATCGCAAAGGGAAAGTATAACACCGCACTTGTCGGGACACCGCGCGCGGAGCTTGGCGAGACGGTCTACAGGAAGATCCTCGGCTTGGATATCACGATGCCGACGATGCAGCAGATCGCGGATAAGCTGACGGAGGAAAAGACCTTCTCCGACGGTGGTGCGGCGCGCGTGTTGAAGGGGAGAGAGAAACTGACCTCTGAGGAGAAACAGGTCGCGGCGATGGTCGTTCCGATGTTCCACGGCGGCAGAAATCTGTGGAATCTGTACGGACATGAGCGGATGAACGACCTGCGCGATATGCACGTGGAGCCGGGGGACGTTATCCTCCGCACGGACAACATCCGCAAGCCGGAGAAGATCGACCCGCTGGTGTATCTTGGCAGCGGAAAGTATCTGATGCTGAATGAGCAGAATCAGCCTGAGATCGTCGAAGAGCCGACCTTCTTCAAGAGCCTCTTCTTCAGCGCATTTTTCGGCATCCGTCCCGCGCTGGGCTATGACGATATGCACACGCTTGCCTTGCAGGAAAAACTGCTGTTTGCGGACGTGAAGCAAAGTGACTGGTTTTATGCCTTTGTGAAAGAACTGGTCGAAGATGGCACGGTGAGCGGTATGACCGCGACCACCTTTGCCCCAAACGGCACGCTGACCTACGGACAGGCGCTGAAGCTCATCGCGCTCGCAGTCGGCGAGAAAGAACCCGCGAAGAGCGGAAAGCACTGGGCGAGCGGCTATCTTGCCCTTGCGAAGAGCAAGGGCTGGCTCACGGCGGATGTCGACCCCGACGCTGCTATCACGAGACTGGAACTGTGCCGCATCGCCGCGAAGGCGAAAAATCTTACGGCGCAGCCTGCCTCCAATCCCTTTGCGGACACGGCAGACAAGGACGTGCTGGCGCTCCATCACGCGGGCGTCATCAACGGTATGACCGCGACGGAATTTGCCCCGGAGGGACTTCTCACGCGCGCGCAGATCGCAAAGATCATCTGCGCTCTGCGGAAACTGTGATATGATAGAAAAACGCTCCGATCGGAAGATCGGAGCGTTTTTAAGTGCGATGCTTGCTTTTTTAAATGTGGTTTTGTATTATGAAAAGAAGATAAAATGGTTGGAAAAGAGGTCATTGTATGAAACTTTTTTGGAAACGTTCTGTATGCCTGATGCTTGCGGCGCTGCTCTGCCTCGGCATCCTGCCGATCTTCGGCGCGGCTGCGGAAACCCCGGAGGAACGCCAGCAGGCGCTTGTTACCGTCGGTATGGCATACTACGACAAGGGACACAGTATGCAGTACGAAGGCAGACCTATCGTTGACGATATCCCCAGAGTGGACGGCGGCAAGATCCGATCATGCGATAAGGCGTCGCCCGAATATGCAACGCCGCACAATACGCTGTTTTCCGTTTGCTCGACCTTTATGCACGATATCTACTGGGATGCGTTCAACTACGATCTGCTCGGCTCGCCCGGCGCGCTGGTGACGCTGGCGCTGGCGAATATCACGGCGGAAGATCCCATGTGCATTTCCCGCTTTGACGCGACGACCGGCGCGGATGCGCTGCAGGCGGTCAATGCGATGCTTGAGATGGCGCAGCCGGGTGACCTTTTCAACGTTTACAACAACACGGGCAAGTCCGGCCACGTGATGATGTATGTCGGTGATGTCAAGGGCGACGGAAAGAACTATCTGATCCACTGCTTCGGCGTTCACATGAACATGCAGAAACAGACGGATACCAGAGAGTATTCCCCCAATTCCCCGCTGATCGACAAGCGCTACGGCGCAAAGACCTACAAG
>JAFVWG010000279.1 GCA_017501805.1 Oscillospiraceae bacterium | reverse complement strand
GTCCTGCGCCATCTGGGCGCACACGGACTGGTACAGGGCGCAAATGGGGGCGAAGTCAGCTTGGGTGGCTTGGGTGAGAAGCATGGAGTGGTCCTCCCTTTGTTCGTTGAGTATTTGTGAGGCGTCCACCTCATCCGTCACCGGGCAAGCCCGGCGACACCTTCCCCTCAAGGGGAAGGCTTTTTGAGCGAAAAGAGAACAACGGGGCTGCGGTGAAACAGCCCCGTTGCGGTTTGTCAAACAGAGAACAGAAGGTCGTAGTAGGTCGGATACGGCCAGTATTTGGGCGGGATGAGCGCCTCAAGCTTGTCGATCGTTTCGCGGACGGCGCACATCGCGGTGAAGAGGCGGTCGCGGCAGTAATGCATCTGCTCTTCAATGGTGAGCGTGGGCGACATCGTCTCCAGCGCGGTCTTGAGGTCTGCGTTCTGCTCGAGCAGCGTCTGACCGAGGAGGCTGACCGCATCGGCAAGGCTTTCTTCCACGCGGCAGGAGATGCCGGGCAGAGCCGTGCGCTTATCCGTGACGGCGCGCGCAAGCGTCGCGCTGTACTCGGAGGCGGCGTTCAGCAGATTCTTCTGCACCATATCGACGAGGGTGTTCGCCTCGATGCGGATGACCTTGCAGTAGTTTTCCATATGGATCTCGTGCCGCGCGAACATCTCGGTCCGGCTGAGCACATTGGAGCGCTCAAAGAGCGCAACGTTTTTCTCCAGCACGAAGGCGGGCAGCGCCTCGGCGGTGTTGCGGAGGTTGGCAAGTCCGCGCTGTTCGGCCTCGGCGATCCACGCATCGTCATAGCCGTTTCCTGCGAAGAGGATGCGGCGGTGCTCCGCGACGGTCCTGCGGATGAGCTTGTGCAGTGCGTCGTTGAAATCCTCGGCCTGCTCCAGCTCGTCGGCGAACTGACGCAGCTCCTCCGCCATAATGGTGTTGAGCGCGACGTTCGGACCTGCGATGGACTGGCTCGAGCCGAGCATACGGAACTCGAACTTGTTGCCCGTGAACGCCATCGGGGAGGTGCGGTTGCGGTCGGTGTTGTCCTGCGGGATGGGCGGCAACATATCCACGCCGATGCGGAGCGTCTGCTTTGCGCGCTCGACATAGTCCTTTTCGCCCACGATCGCGTCCAGGATCGCTTCCAGCTCCTCGCCGAGGAAGATGGACACGACGGCGGGAGGCGCTTCCAGCGCGCCGAGACGGTGGTCGTTGCCCGCCGTGGCAACGGTGGTGCGAAGCAGCTCCTGATAGTCATCCACGCCCTTCATAAAGGCGGCGAGGAAGAGGAGGAAGCGCGCGTTCTTGCTGGGCGTTTTGCCCGGCTTGAAGAGGTTCTCTCCGGTGTCCGTGGCGAGTGACCAGTTGTTGTGCTTGCCGCTGCCGTTCACGCCCGCAAAGGGCTTTTCGTGCAGCAGGCAGACGAGCCCGTGGCGGTCCGCCACGCGCTTCATAATATCCATGGTGATCTGGTTGTGGTCGCAGGCGGTGTTGACATCGGTGTAGACCGGCGCCATCTCGTGCTGCGCGGGTGCGGCCTCGTTGTGCTTGGTCTTCGAGGGGACGCCGAGACGCCAGAGCTCTTCGTCCAGATCCTCCATGAACGCCGCAACACGCGGACGGATCGCGCCGTAGTAGTGGTCGTCCAGCTCCTGCGCCTTGGGAGGCTTTGCGCCGAAGAGCGTTCTGCCGCAGAGCTTCAGGTCCTCACGGCGGCCGAAGAGCTCCTTGTCCACAAGGAAGTACTCCTGCTCTGCGCCGACCTGCGGAATCACACGCCGCGTTTCGGTGTCGCCGAACAGGCGCAGAACGCGGACAGCCTCGCGGCTGAGGTAGTCGATCGAGCGCAGCAGCGGCGTTTTCTTATCCAGCGCCTCGCCCGAATAGGAGCAGAAGATCGTGGGGATGCAGAGCGTGCCGCCCTTGAGGAAGGCGAACGAAGTGGGATCCCACGCAGTATAGCCCCTGGCTTCGAAGGTGGCACGAAGACCGCCCGAGGGGAAGGAAGACGCGTCGGACTCTCCGCGGATGAGCTCCTTGCCGGAGAATTCCATCAGAATCTTTCCGCCGCTGACCGGGGAGATAAAGCTGTCGTGCTTTTCCGCGGTGATGCCCGTCATCGGCTGGAACCAGTGCGTAAAGTGGGTGGCGCCCATTTCCAGCGCCCAGGTCTTCATACCGTCGGCAATGCTTTCCGCAGCCTCCAGACTGAGCGGCTGACCGGTGCGGATGCATTCACTCCACGCGGCAAACGCCTGTGCGGAAACATATTTTTCCATCATCTGCTCGTTGAAGACAAGGCTTCCGAACAGTTCCGGGATGCGATTCACGTCCATAGTCGTTCCTCCTTCGGCAATTCTTGCAAAAACTTACCCGATTTTGCGGACAGTATAGCATATTCCCCCTTTTTTGACAAGAGGAAAACGCGCTGTTTCGTTGACTTTCAAGGGTTGAGGGGGTAAAATTAACAACAGGAGGATTTTAGAGATGAAACAGAAATTTGATATCAGCGGTATGACCTGCTCCGCGTGCTCGGCACGCGTGGAAGCGGTCACGAAAAAAATCCCGGGCGTGCGCTCGGCGGCGGTGAATCTGCTCTCGGCGTCCATGACGGTGGTCTACGACGAGACCGTCTGCGGAACGGAGACGATCATTCGTGCGGTCGAGGAAGCGGGCTACGGTGCGTCTCCGGCAAAGGGGACGAGGAAGGATCTGCACGAGACGCAGGCGAAGGAGCTTTCCGCAATGCGCCGCAGGATCGTGCTGTCCGCCGCCTTTTTGCTGATTTTGATGTATGTGGCTATGGGGCGGATGTTTGGCCTGCCGCAGCCTGCCGTGCTGCAAAATCCCCTTGCGCTGGCGGCGGCGCAGCTGATCCTGACGATCCCGGTCCTCTTTTTGAACGGGGGGTATTATACGCGGGGCTTCGGAAATCTTCTGCACGGCGCGCCGAATATGGACTCGCTGATCGCCGTCGGCTCGGCGGCGGGGCTGGTCTACAGCCTCTATACGACTGCGCGTATTGTGGGATGCGTCACGGCGGGAGAGAGTGCGGCGGAGCTGACGCATGAGCTGTATTTTGAATCGTCCGCGATGATCCTGACGCTTGTGACCGTGGGAAAATATCTTGAAACGCGCGCGAAGGGCAGAACGGGACGCGCGATCGAGAAGCTGCTCGATCTTTCGCCCAAGACCGCCTGTGTCCTTCGGGACGGAGAAGAGCGGATCGTTCCCGTTGCGGATGTCGTTGTGGGAGACACCGTGCTCCTGCGACCGGGGCAGAGCGTACCCGTGGACGGCGTGGTTCTGGAGGGCGTTTCCTCCATTGACAGCAGCGCGCTCACCGGCGAGAGCATTCCTGTGGAAAAAGGTCCCGGCGACCGTGTGGACGCCGCGGCGATCAACGGCGGCGGTTTTCTGAAGCTCCGCGCGGAGCGCGTCGGTGAGGACACGACCTTCGCGGGCATCATTCGGCTGGTCGAGGAAGCGGGCAGCTCCAAAGCGCCTATTTCCCGTCTGGCAGACCGTATCTCCGGCGTGTTCGTGCCGGTCGTGATGGGCATTTCTCTCGTGACCGCCATCGTGTGGCTGCTGGCAGGGTATCCCTTTTCCTTTGCGCTCTCCAACGCCATTGCGGTGTTGGTCATCTCCTGCCCCTGCGCGCTCGGACTTGCCACGCCGGTCTCCGTTATGGTCGGAACGGGACAGGGAGCCGGCTCCGGTATTCTCTTCCGCTCGGCGGAGGCGCTGGAGCATCTCGGACACGTCGATGCGGTGGTGATGGACAAGACCGGCACGCTGACGGAGGGCAAGCCCTTCGTGACGGATCTGCTGCCGGAAAATATTACTGAGCGGGAACTTCTGACGGTTGCTGCGGCGATCGAGCGCGGATCGGAGCATCCGCTTGCCTCTGCGGTGCTGGAAAAGGCGGAAGAGGAGAAGATCACGATCCCGCCGGCAGAGGATTTCCGCGCTGTTCCGGGGCGCGGTGTTGCCGCAACGGTCGACGGCGTGCGCTATCTTGCGGGAAACCGCGCGTTTATGGAAGAGAACGGCGTTTCCTGCGTCTCGGGACAGACCCTTGCGGCGGAGGGAAAAACGCTGCTGTATTTTGCAAAGGCGTCGGGTGAATCTCTCGGCGTGATCGCCGCAGCGGACAGAGAAAAGAAAAACGCCGCGCAGGCGATCAAAGCGCTGCGGCGGATGGGTCTGCGCACGTATCTTCTGACCGGTGACAACCGCGCGGCGGCAGAAGTGATCGGAAAACGCCTCGGTGTGGACGAGGTACTGGCGGAAGTCCTGCCGCAGGAGAAAGAACAGAAGATCCGTGCTCTGCAGGCGGAGGGAAGAAAGGTCTGTATGGTGGGCGACGGCGTCAACGACGCGCCCGCTTTGACCCGTGCGGACGTCGGTGTTGCGATCGGCGCGGGTACGGACGTCGCGATCGAGTCCGCGGATGTGGTACTGATGCGCTCGGATCCGCTGGATGTATGCGGCGGCGTGGAGCTGAGCCGCGCTGTGCTGCGGAATATCCGGATGAACCTCTTCTGGGCGTTTTTCTACAACCTGATCGGAATTCCCATCGCGGCGGGTGTTTTGTATCTGCCGTTCGGACTGAAGCTCAGCCCGATGTTGGGCGCGGCGGCGATGAGCCTGAGCTCCTTCTGCGTTGTATCCAACGCACTGCGGCTGCGGCGTTTCCGCCCGTCGCAGGAAAAGGGAGAGCCTGTAAATGAAAATACAAAAACCGAGGAGGAAAACAATATGATCAAACTGAGCATTACGGGAATGATGTGCGCACACTGCAAGGCGCACGTGGAGCAGGCGCTGCGCGCCGTTACCGGCGTGACGGAAGTGACAGTCGATCTGGAAAAAGGAGAGGCGTACGTCTCCGGCGGAGATGCCGCGGCACTGGTCGAGGCTGTAAAGGCTGCCGGGTATGAGGCGCGCGTGATCTGAAGAAAGCCGAAAATACTGCGGTCGCTTCGCGCGATCGCAGTATTTTATTTTGTTGGGGCGCTATGTTGACTGTTTTGAAATAATTCATTATAATAAAGTGTGTATCCACGTGACTCGGGGTGGAATCCGATCAACGTCAGGAGGGAATGAGATGGGGAACACCGTCTCCGACAAGAAAAAATTCTATCGCAACAGACCGCGCGGGCTTTCGGTTTTTTATGATGCTTTCGGATTTGCGGCAATTTGCTGTGTGCTGTTCTTGTGCTTTGTTCCCATTGCGTATCCC
>JAFVWG010000278.1 GCA_017501805.1 Oscillospiraceae bacterium | reverse complement strand
TCTCAACTTGAAATTTTTTAAGCATACCAATCCACCTTCCCCGGAAGATTATAACAAAACAATCCCGATTCGTCAATAGTTTTCTGTAAAAAAAATACGGAAGCTGCTGAATTGGCAAAATGAAAACCCTTGATATTGCTGTTGCGCCGTATTTTTTATACAGATACAGAGACAACCCCGGATCAGAGCGGGCAACGAGGAGAACGACGATTGGATGGACGATCCCTCAGGCAAGCCGCTTGCGGCACAGATGGAGATACTGCTTCGGCAGGCGGATGGGCAATGCCCATCCCTACGGCGGCGGAAGGGAATTGCTGCAGCGGAGCGGGAGGGCGCGGAGACCCTCCCCTACATTCTTTCCGAATCACGCTGCGCAGAAATTCTGTGGCTGTGCGGTAGGGACGAGCATTGCTCGTCCGCTTTCCTGTTGCCGCTTTGCGGCGATTGGATGGACAATTCCTCAGTCTGCTTCGCAGACAGCTCCTTTTGCACAAAGGAGCCTTTGGCGCGGAGGAAGCTTGACACCTGCGCGAAGAAAGACAAACCCGGTGCGCCGAACGGTCGCACCGGGTGCTTGTTATTGTTGTGTCAGCCGCCGAGGTAGGCGCTGCGGACACGGTCATCGTTCATCAGCTCGTGTGCATCGCCGCTCATGGTGATGCGGCCCGTTTCCAGAACGTAGGCGCGGTTTGCGATGGAGAGCGCCATCTGCGCGTTCTGCTCCACGAGGAGGATGGTGACGCCGCTCTTATGCAGCGTCTGGATGATCTCGAAGATCTGCTCGACGAGGATCGGAGCAAGACCCATGGAGGGCTCGTCCAGCATCATCAGCTTGGGGTTGCACATCAGGCCGCGTCCCATAGCGAGCATCTGCTGCTCGCCGCCGGAGAGCGTGCCCGCCTGCTGGCGGCGGCGCTCCTTGAGCCGCGGGAACTGCTCAAAGACCAGCTCCTTGGAAGCGGGGATGCCGTCGCGTCCGCGGACGTATGCGCCCAGCTCGAGGTTTTCCTCGACCGTGAGCTGCTGGAAGATGCGTCTGCCTTCCGGCACGTGGCACAGACCCTTGGCAACGATCTTGTGCGCGGGCGTGGAGAAGATGCTCTCGCCCATAAATTCGATCGAGCCGGTCTTGCTGCGGAGCAGACCGCTGACCGTCGCAAGCGTGGTCGACTTGCCCGCGCCGTTTGCGCCGACGAGGGAGACGATCTCGCCCTCCTTGACGTCGAAGGAGATGTCCTTGACGGCGTGGATCGGACCGTAGTAGACGTTGACGTCCTTTACGGAGAGGATGGTTTTTTCAGACATATTACTTCCCCTCCTTCTTGCCGAGGTAGGCTTCGATCACGACGGGGTTGGTGCGGATCTCTTCCGGCGTTCCCCGTGCGATGACCTTGCCGAAGCTCATAACGGTGATGTTCTCGCAGATGCCCATAACGAGCTTCATATCGTGCTCGATGAGCAGGATGGCGATGCCGAAGGTGTCGCGGATCTTGCGGATGTTTTCCATCAGCTCCGCGGTCTCCGAGGGGTTCATGCCCGCCGCAGGCTCGTCGAGAAGCAGGATGCAGGGATCGGTCGCAAGCGCACGGACGATCTCCAGACGGCGCTGTGCACCGTAGGGGAGGCTGCCCGCCTTGTCGTTTGCCATGCCTTCCATATGGAAGATCGAAAGCAGCTCCAGCGCACGCTCACGCGCCAGCTTTTCCTGGCGGAAGAATGCGGGCAGATGCGCGATGGCGGTGGGCAGAGAGTAGCGGATCTTGCGGTCGAGTCCGACGAGGACGTTTTCCAGAACGGTGAGGTCCTTGAACAGACGGATGTTCTGGAAGGTACGGGCGATGCCCATGTGGTTGAGCTGCGCCGTGGACTTGCCGTGGGTGGGCTTGCCGGCGAGCTCAATAGAGCCGCGCGTGGGCGTGTAGACGTTCGTGAGGAGGTTGAAGAGCGTGGTCTTGCCGGCGCCGTTCGGTCCGATCAGACCCGCGATCTCCTTTTCGTGGACCGTGAGACTGAAGTCGCTCACGGCGGACAGACCGCCGAAGTCAATACCGAGCTTATCGGTTTTCAGTACGACGTTTGCCATCTTAGTCGCCCTCCTTTCCGTTGGCTGCCGCGCCCTTGCGGAAGAGTCCGGTCAGCGGCTTTACGAGGCGGGAGAGATTGTTCTTGAGCGTCGCGTTGTTTCTGCCGAGCATAACGAGGATCAGCACGATCGCATAGACGAGCATACGGTAATCCTGCATCGAGCGCAGAAGCTCCGGAAGAACCGTGAGGACCGCCGCGGCAATGATGCCGCCGCGAATGTTGCCCATACCGCCGAGCACGACGAAGACAAGCACGAGGATGGAGGTGTTGAAGTCGAACTTCTTCGCCGCCACCGTGGAGTAGTTCATTGCGTAGAGCGCACCCGCCATACCCGCCAGCGCGGCGGAGATCACGAACGCGGTCAGCTTGCAGCGGCTGACGGAGATGCCGACGGACTCCGCTGCGATGCGGTTGTCGCGCGCCGCCATGATCGCGCGTCCCTGGCGGCTGCCGATGATGCTCAGCACGATGAACAGCGTGACCATAATCAGCACAAAGCCCATAAAGAACGAGGAGAGCTGCGGCACGCCGGTCGCGCCCATCGGGCCGTTCATAATGACCGTGCCGTCGACAAGACCGAGCGCATCGGTGCTGACGGTGCTGACGTGCAGACCCTTTGCGTCAACGCCGACGTAAAGGATGTTGACGACGTTCTTGATGATCTCGCCGAAGGCGAGCGTCACGATGGCGAGATAGTCGCCGCGCAGACGCAGGACCGGGATGCCGATCAGGAAGCCCGCGAAGGCTGCCACAGCAGCGCCGCCGAGCATTCCGCAGATGAGGCGGAGAACATCGTTTGCAACGGCGTTCTTCAGGCAGACGGCGACGATGACGCCGGAGAACGCGCCGACGCTCATAAAGCCCGCGTGACCCAGACTCAGCTCGCCGGAGACACCGACGACCAGGTTCAGGGAGATGGCGAGGGAGATGTAGACGCAGATGGGAACGAGCTGTCCCGAGAAGGAACGGCTCAGCGCGCCCGCGGCCTGCATCGACTGCAGGACGACATACGCCACGATGACGAGCGCGTAGGTCAGGAGATTGTTTTTGGTGTTTTTGGAGAGTGTCTTCATACTGCCACCTCAAACTTTCTCACGGATCTGCTTGCCGAGAAGTCCCGAGGGCTTCACAAGCAGAACGATGATCAGCACGGCGAACACGAGCGCGTCCGACAGCTGCATGGAGATGTAGGCTCTGCCGAAGATCTCAATGAGACCCAGCATAATGCCGCCGAGCATCGCGCCCGGGATCGAGCCGATGCCGCCGAAGACTGCCGCGGTGAACGCCTTGATGCCGGGCAGAGAGCCTGTCGTGGGCATCAGGGTCGGGTAGGTCGAGCAGTAGAGCACGCCTGCGATCGCCGCCAGCGCAGAGCCGATGGCGAAGGTCACGGAAATGGTCATATTGACATTGACGCCCATAAGCTGCGCGGCTCCGCGGTCTTCCGACACGGCGCGCATCGCGCGGCCCGTTTTCGTGCGCGAGGTGAAGATGGTCAGCACGATCATAATGATCACGCAGGTGACGATCGTCGCAAGCGCTTCGCCGGTGACGGTCACCTGACCGTCAAACAGCTTGATCGCGGGGATGCCGATGGCAGAGTTGTAGCTCTTGGGGTTGGAACCCCAGATCAGCAGTGCGGCGTTCTGCAGGAAGTAGGAAACGCCGATCGCGGTGATCAGAACGGCAAGCGACGGCGCCGAACGCAGCGGACGGTAGGCAAGCCCCTCGATCACGATGCCGAGCAGCGTGCAGACCGCGACGGCGGCAAGAATGCCGAGAACCGGCGGGAAGCCCCAGTACTGCATCGCGCAGAAACTGATATATCCGCCGACCATGATGACGTCGCCGTGCGCGAAGTTCAGCATTTTCGCAATGCCGTAGACCATCGTGTAACCGAGCGCGATGATGGCGTAGACGCTTCCGAGACTCAGCCCGCTGATGACAGAGTTCAGAAATTGCATAGTTTATCCTCTCTTCTATCCGTTACGGATCTCCGTTCCGAAGAGATGCCGAAATGGGGATGCCGAAGCATCCCCATTTTCAGTATGGAAATCCTTGAGTAGATTTTAAATCGTTGACTGTTCGATTAAGCGCCGACGTAAGCACCGTCGCGGATGACAACCGCGCGCGGAGCCTTGGTGACGGTGCCGTCCTCGGACCAGGTCATGCCGGCGCCGGTCAGACCGTCGGTGGTGAAGCTGCCGACGAACTGGGCACGGAGCAGATCGCAAGCCTCGGCGGGCGTGGTCTCGGCGGTGACACCGGCGGCCAGAGCAGCCTCGTACAGAGCGTAGACAACGTCGTAGCCGTCAGCAGCGAACTGGCTGGGAACTTCGTTGTGCAGTTCCTGATACTTGGCAACGAAAGCCTTGGTGCGGTCGTCCTCTGCGTCGGCGGAGAACGGAGTCAGCAGCATAACGCCTTCGGCCAGCGTGGTGTCGAAGCCCTCGAGGCCGAGGATGCCGTCCATGCCGTCAACGCCGAAGAACTTCGGAGCGTAGCCGACGGAGGCAGCCTGCTTCAGGATCAGAGAAGCGGGCGTGTAGTAGATGGGCAGGAAGACCAGCTCGGCACCCTTGGCCTGAGCGTCGGCGACCTGAACGGAGAAGTCGGTGGTGTCGTCGGTGAAGGTGGTCTCGGAGACGATCTCCAGGCCAACCTCAGCGGCCTTTTCCTTGAAGGTCTGGTAGATGCCGGTGGAGTATGCATCGGCGTTGTTGTAGATCACAGCGACCTTGGTGGCCAGAGCATTGTCCTTAATGTACTGAGCGGAAGCGGAGCCCTGGTTGGGGTCGGAGAAGCACAGCTGGAAGATGTTGTCGTAGCTGTAGCCGTCGCCGCTGATGACCAGCGGAGAGGAAGCGGACGGGGTGAGCATGAACACGTGGTCCTTGTTCGCCTCGGCAGCAACAGCGATGCAGGGGGTCGTGGTGACGACGCCGCAGATCATCTGTGCGCCCCAGTCAGCGAGGGTGTTGTATGCGTTGACGGACTTTTCGGCATCGTGCTCGTCGTCCTGGAAGTTCAGTTCGACCTGCAGGCCGCCCTTGGCGTTGATCTCGTCAACAGCGATCTGTGCGCCGTTCATAACAGCGGTGCCGTAGATGGCAGCAGCGCCGGTGATGGGGCCGATGCCGCCGATCTTCAGAGCGCCGGCTGCAGCAGTGCCGTCATTGGTTTCGGTAGCGGGAGTCTGTGCGCCGCAGGCCGCGAGAGCCAGGACCATGCACAGAGCCAGGGTCAGAGCAAGGATCTTTTTCATTTTGAGTTTCCTCCAGTTTAAATTTTCCTCCCGTCGGCAAAGGAGAAGGCGGATCGCATATATTTAATAATGTATGCTTCCGTCACCGCATTTACCGGCGATCGAATTCATATTTAATGGAGAACGCGAGGTTCTCACACGCAGAATATACTATTGCACATGAAAAAAGTCAACTGTTTTTTGCGTCGCGGCAGTAAAACTTTGAGATATCCCGCCTTTGTGCGCGATACGAATCGTTTTCGGGGAAGAGAAATTGAAAAAAGAAGGAGAGCAAAAAAGGCACCGAAAAATTTTTGAAAAAAACGAAAAAAAGGTGTTGACAAGGGGCTTTGGATTTGCTAATATAAGCGAGCTCGCCAGTTACGGCGGCGCGCCGAGAGAGCCGCAAGGCGATCGAGGCAAAAGCGTGTACCTTGTAAATTAAACAACGAGAAACATGTTGAAACACCTTGGACAATTTTTAAGTAAGTTG
>JAFVWG010000277.1 GCA_017501805.1 Oscillospiraceae bacterium | reverse complement strand
TCCGGGTCTGATCGACATCCATCTGCACGCGGGCAACGGCGTGATGTTCTACGACGCCTGTGTGGAGCCCGCCCGCTTTATGCTGGAGCACGGCTCGACCTCGATCATGCCGACGCTCTACTTTACGATGGGCACAAAGGAGATGTCGGACGCGATCCGCTTTATCCGCAGTTTTATCGGAAAAGAGGAGACGCCGAACATCCGCGGTCTCTATGTCGAAGGACCGTACATGAACCCCGAATACGGCTGCTCGAAAAACGACATCAAGTGGGCGGACGATATCCTTCCCGAAGAATATATGCCCGTTCTGGAAGCGGCGCAGCAGGACGTCAAGGTCTGGGGACTTGCGCCCGAGCGCGCGGGCATCGAAAAATTCTGCGCGGATGCGAAGAAGATCAACCCCAATGTGATTTTCTCCGTGGCGCACTCCACCGCAACGCCCGAACAGATCGCGGCGCTCTTCCCGATGGGACTGAAGCTCTCCACGCACCACACGAACGCGACGGGCACCATCCCCCACTGGCCGGAATGCCGCGGCGTATGCGTGGATGAGGCGGTCAATTACAACGACAACATCTACGCAGAGCTGATCTCGGACGAGTACGGCGTGCACGTACATCCCTATATGCAGCGGCTGATCCGCAAGATCAAGGGCAGAGAGAAGCTGATCCTCATCACGGACAGCACCTTCAACGACGGTCCCCCGCTGGAGGGACTGGAGCACATCACCGACATCTATTTTGACCACGGCGGGGATATCGCGGGCTCCAAGCTGACCCTCGACACCGCCTGCCGCAACTTTATGACGCACACGGGCGCTTCGCTCTGCGACGTCTTCTATCTTGTGTCCCACAACCCGGCGCAGATGCTGGGCTGGACGAACAAGGGAGACCTTCGCGTCGGCGGTGACGCGGACCTGATCATCGTGGACGGTGAGATGAACGTGAAAAACGTTATCTGCAACGGAAAACTCGAAAAATGATGAAAGAAAGCGGCGTGAACCCTTGTTTGCGCCGCTTTTTGTGTCGCTTTGGGAGAAAAACACAGAAAATTCGCCGCCCCAAAAGAAAAACAGCGCAAAATGCACAAAAAACTCTTGCGCGGCGGGCGTTTTGGTGTTACAATCGTCTGGATGACACGGTTAAAAGGTCAATCGTGCAGCAAATTGTAGAGGAGGAATATCAATATGAAGAAGGTTCTTGCGCTGCTGCTTGCGGTGGTCATGCTGTTCGGGCTGGTCGCCTGCGGTTCGGGCACGGCTTCGGAAACGGAGAATCCCGCCGAGAAGCCTGCAGAAACAATTGAAGAATACCACGGCGAAATGCCGCTCGTGAAGCCGGGTGAGGAGCCCGTCACCATCACCATCGGCCTCGTCACCAACGCAAACGTTACGGATTACAAGGATAACGCGTATACCAAGTGGCTGGAGGAGCAGACCGGTCTGAACCTCGAGTTCGTGCAGTTTACGAGCGCCGCCGACGCTGCGAAGCTGGTCTCCCTGCAGGTCGCTTCCGGCGAGAAGCTGCCCGACATCCTTTGGCATATGGACTCCATCACCAAGCAGATGGGCGAGGACTATGGCCGCGACGGCTACTTTGCCCCGCTGAGCGACTACTTTGAGCACTATGCGCATTACTTCACAGAGTCCTTCCTTGAGGCATACGACGGCGATCCCGAGCCGCTGCGCAGAATTCTCCGCCGTGCCGCGGGTGCGGACAATCAGCCGATCTACTGCTTCCCCAACGAAACGGCGCACGCACTGAGCCGTCCGCAGGCTCAGCCGTGGGTCAACCAGCAGTGGCTGGATAAGCTGGGACTTGAGCAGCCGACCACGATCGAAGAGCTGTACGACGTGCTGGTCGCTTTCCGCGATCAGGACCCGAACGGCAACGGCAAGAAGGACGAGATCCCCCTGATCGGCAAGACCTACGGCACCTGGGCCGCTCCGGACCCCCTGAACTGGATCCTCAACGCCTTCACCTACTACAACGACAAGATCTATTACAGAGTGCAGGACGGCAAGCTCGATGTTCCCTTTAAGTCCGAAGAGTACCGCGACGGTCTGAAGTTCGTCAACAAGCTCGTCGCCGAAGGGCTGATGAGCCCCCTGACCTGGACGCAGTCCGCCGAAGAGCTGAAGAGCCTCGTCAACCCCAACGAAGGCCAAGACTTTGTTGTCGGTATCTTCTGCGGCAACAGCCCGAGCATCTTCAATCAGGGCAACGACAGCCTGCGCGTCTACGAGCCGCTGAAGCCCCTCAAGGACCACACCGGTCAGGGCGGCTACTCCATCATTGCGACCGGACACGCCATGCAGACCTATATCTCGGCTGACTGTGAGCGTCCCGACCTCGCTTTCAAGCTGCTCGACCTCACCTGCTCGCAGGAGAGCTATCTGCGTCAGCGCTACGGCGAATACGGCGTGGACTGGGTCTACTCCGAGGGCGGCAAGCCCGGTCACCGCGGCGGTGAAGCCAAGATCAAGCTGATCAACCCGAATGCGTTCTATGAGCAGAACAACCACAGCTGGCACGAGATTGGCAGCGTTTATTCCGATCTGGATTGGCAGTATGAGGTCGACCAGTCCGACCCCGAAAACTGGGATACCCTGTATGTCAACAAGCTGAATAAAATGTACCAGCAGGCTGTTGATGCGCCGCACATGGAAGAGGAGTTCGACTTCGCGATCTACTCCGTCTCCGACTATGCGGAGCGTGCCGACTTCGCCAGAGATCTGATCTCCTATATCTACAACAGAAGATCTCAGTTCTGCACGGGCGAGCTGGACCCGCACAGCGATTCTGACTGGCAGACCTATATGGAAGGTCTGGATGCGCTGCAGTACGACCGCTGGGTCGAACTGGCTCAGATGGGTTACGACCGTATCTTCGAGTAATTTCCGTTATACAAACCGCGATGCCTTCGGGCATCGCGGTTTCTTTGTATGCAGAATTGCGGCGCACGCTGCGCGTACCCATAGGGAGAGGCAAGTGCGGGCGGGAGACCTCTTCCGTCGGCGGCGCGTGAAACGTGAAGAGGTGCGGTATGCGGCAGCGGCTCCGCGTTCTTCAACGGGACGTGATTATTTGCCTTTTCTGCCGTGCAAGGCAAAAATGATATTGAAAAACAAGGCGGTTTACGATATAATGT
>JAFVWG010000276.1 GCA_017501805.1 Oscillospiraceae bacterium | reverse complement strand
TGGACGACCTTACCACCCGCGACCAGCGGATGATGTTCACCCTCGTTACCATCGTACACCTTGCCGACAGCTATGCCCAGCTCAACGCGGATACCGAAACGCTGCTTTCCATCGGCAGAAAGCATATGTGTACCTTTGCGCCGCTGACCTACCAGCAGGAGGACGGCTTAAATACCGCGCTGCCTTACGGTCTGCGGAAGATACAGGCGCTGCGCACAATGACCACCGAAAGCACGGCGGTCTTGATGCCGTTTAAGACGCAGGAAATCCAGGACAGCGGCGGCATCTACTACGGCGTCAACGCCATTTCCCACAACCTTATCATCTGCAACCGGAAATATCTGCTCAACGGCAACGGGTTTATCCTCGGCGTTTCGGGCAGCGGCAAAAGTATGGCGGCAAAGCAGGAATTCGCCTATCTTGCTCTTGGGACAAACGACGATATTATCGTCATTGATCCGGAGCGCGAGTATTCGGCGCTCTGCAAGGCGATGGGCGGCGAAACCGTCTATATTTCCGCCAGCAGCAACAACCACATCAACGCGCTTGCGCTCAATCGCGGTTACGGCGAGGGTGAAAACCCCATTGTACTGAAATCCGAGTTTGTCATGTCCCTGTGTGAGCAGCTGATCGGAGCCGGAAAGCTGGGCGCACGGGAAAAATCCATCATCGACCGCTGCATTGCCAATGTCTACCGCAGCTATATCCGCGACTACTCCGGTACGCCCCCGACACTCAAAGAGTTCCACGAAGATCTGCTGAAGCAGCAGGAGCCGGCGGCAAAGGATATTGCGCTTGCTATTGAGCTGTTCACCACCGGCAGCCTCAATGTGTTTGCACATCAGACCAATGTAGATATGAATAGCCGCATTACCGTCTTTGACATCTTCGACCTGGGCAAGCAGCTGAAAACCGTTGGTATGCTCGTAATGCTGGATGCGATCCTTAACCGCGTTACGGCCAACAGGCAGCTCGGAAAGCGCACCCACATTTTTATCGACGAGATCTACCTGTTTTTTGCCAACGAATACAGCTCCAACTTTCTTGCCGAGTCGTGGAAACGCTTTCGTAAAAGCGGCGCGCTTGTGACCGGCATTACGCAGAACATCGAGGACTGTCTGCGCTCGGCCACCGCGCGCACGATGCTGGCCAACTCCGAATTTCTGCTGATGCTCAACCAGGCGCCAACAGACCGTATGGAGCTGGCACGGCTGCTGAATATCTCCGATACCCAGCTTTCCTATATCACAAACGCCGAGGCCGGCCACGGTCTTATCAAGGTGGGCGGCGCTATCGTGCCGTTTATCAACGATTTCCCGAAGGACACCGCTTTGTACCGCCTGATGACCACCAAGCCGGAAGATGTGGCGTAACAATGCGAGGTGACGCCATTGAAAGATGTTAAGACCAAGCCAACAATGGATAAGCCGAAAACGCGGGATAAATCCGCGTCGCTGCCCCGTGATGTATCCGGTCAGATGAAGCAGCAATACCAAAAGCAGCAGGAACGCCACAGACAGGAGCAGGATGAAAACGCTTCCGTCTATGCCACCGACCGTTTGGAGGACGCCGCCGCAGGCGGCGTCTTTGCTTCTGCTGCAGCAACCAAACGGGCGGCGCAGTATGCGAGAAAAAAGCTGTCTGATCGGGCGCAAGGCGAGGAGGCCGGCACCGAGCCAGCCGATACACCGGTCGATTACGCTCCTTCTGATGCTGCACCCGCCGGCAGAACTTCCACGGGAGATCTGCCGCACAGCGAAAACAGCACAACCACGGAATACAGGCCACCTAACACCGGTAATTCCCATCACACGCAAAACAGCGCGGATACTCCCTCCACACCGTCCTATCAGGAGCGCGGCAGAGCCGCTTTCCGGCAGCAGGCACGAAAAGCACGGGAGACTGCAACAGACCGCACTAATATTGTGGACTTTGGCGCACCCTCCGGAGAACGCGGCGTATATAACGGTGGTCAGGGCGTTACCTCTTACCGCAGTCCTGTCCGTCAGCAGCAGACGGCGACAGAGCAACCGCTGAAAGCCGTTCAGAACAGGCAGAAAGCTGCGTCCAGGGCGCAGGCTTCCGCAGCCAAGCAAAGAGCTGTGATAAAGGCCAAGCAGACCGCCAAAAAGCTCTCTCCCACCCAGCAGGCGATGAAGCAGGCAAAGCAGAAGGCACAGCGCGAGGCACAGCGCCAAATGGCGCGGCAGGCGGCGG
>JAFVWG010000275.1 GCA_017501805.1 Oscillospiraceae bacterium | reverse complement strand
TCGCTCGGAAAATCAAAAAACCGCAAATTAAACCTTGACAATCGCGCCTGCACTCTGTATAATGGCTCTTGCAGTTGGACGGTTAGCTCAGCTGGCTAGAGCACCTGCTTGACGTGCAGGGGGTCAGGGGTTCGAGTCCCTTATCGTCCACCAAAAAGAAACGACGATTTTCGGTAAGAAAGTTGTCGTTTCTTTTTGTACTCTAATCGCTTCTCTTTTCGCTCTTCACTCTTCACTGAAATGTCGTTTCCGGATAACAGATAAAAGAGAACAGAGAAAAGAAGCGGATTTTTTGCTTCTTCGCAATGTGCTTCGTTCAATCAATGAGAATTTGGGGAGGGATCCGAGATGGATTGGGAAATGAAAAAATGGCTTGCAGTTATGAGTATTGCGATCGCTGTATCGGTGGTTTTATTGCTTTTACTGTCGGGCTTTGAACTTAGCGGGCTTGAAATACACAAAGGAATTCGGGTCAACTGATCCCCCACCATTTCCGCGCTATACCGACTCTACCGAGAGTAGAATGCGGGATTCCCCCTTGCGTAGAGCTCTTTTCCCCGGGTGTAGATAGCAAAACCGCCCCGTTTCTGATACCATCGGGGCAGCCCGGAACGAAAGGAGCCCCTCTTATGAGAACTGTAAAAATTGTGGCGGATTCCTCTGCCGATGTGCTGGAGCTGAAGCATACCGCCTTTGCCGCCGCGCCGCTGAAGATCATCACGACCGAGCGGGAATTTGTGGACGATGCCGCGCTGGATGTGGACGCGATGGTCAACTGGTTCGATTCCTATAAAGGAAAGAGCAAGACCTCCTGCCCCAACACCTCAGACTGGCTGGATGCCTTCGGGGACGCGATTGAAGTCTACTGCGTCACGCTCACCAGCGGTCTGTCCGGCAGCTACAACGCCGCCTGCGCCGCAAAGCAGCTGTACGAGTCCGAGTACCCCGGCAGACGCGTCTGTGTCATCGACTCTCTCTCCGCGGGTCCGGAGCTGACGCTGATCGTCGAAAAGCTGGAGCAGGATCTGGCGCAGGGACTGTCCTTTGACGAGATCTGCCGTGAGATCGAAGCCTACAAGCAGAAGACCGGTCTCACCTTTATGCTGGAATCGCTGAAAAACTTCGCCGCCAACGGCAGAGTTTCCCCCGCCGTGGCAAAGATCGCGGGCGTTCTGGGCATCCGCATCGTGGGCAAGGCCAGCGACAAAGGCACGCTCGAGCCCACCAACAAATGCCGCGGAACAGAAAGGTCCCTCGCCGCGATCCTGACCCACCTGAAGGAGAACGGTCTGTCCAAGGGCAAGGTGCGCATCGCCCACTGTATGAATGAGAGCGCCGCGCAGAAGCTCAAGACGATGATCCTGACCCAGATGGAGCAGGCGGAAGTCAAGATCCACCTCTGCCGAGGTCTTTGCAGCTACTATGCCGAAAAGGGCGGTCTGCTCGTGGGCTTTGAAAAGTTCTGAGCCGACCTGCTCGCCAAATGCCGACAACTCCCTCCGCCGTTGGGCGGAGGGAGATTTTTTTCTTTTTTTCTGCCAATCGTTGGCATTTCCGAAAAGGATATGCTATGATGAAAAAAACTTCATCGGAGGGATCGCTATGCAGGATCAAAAACCCGTTTTCAACCGACTGGGAACGATGGTGGACTGCTCCCGAAACGGCGTTATGCGCCCGGAGACGGTGCGCCGCTGGGCAAAGCTCACCAAGGACATCGGCTATAATATGCTGATGCTCTACACCGAGGAGACCTACGAGATCAAATCACAGCCCTACTTCGGCTACGGGCGCGGACGCTATACGGAAGACGAGCTCCGCGGGATCGACGCCTACTGCAGCGAGATCGGTATGGAGCTGATCCCCTGCATCCAGACGCTCGCGCACCTCGGCTCGCTCACGCGCTGGCCCGCCTTCAAGCCCTATACCGACGTCAACGACATTCTGCTGATCGACGATGAGCGCACCTACGCTCTCATCGAAGAGATGTTCAAGACCCTCTCCCGCTGCTTTACGAGCCGGCTGGTCAACGTCGGCATGGACGAAGCACACCTGGTCGGACGCGGAAAGTATTACGATCAGCACGGCGACTCGAACCGCCATGAGCTGCTGCTCCGCCATCTGAAAAAGGTCGCGGAGATCGGCAAGAAATACGGCTTCACGCTGCTGATGTGGTCGGATATGTTCTTCCGCCTCGCCTCCGGCGGCGTCTACTACGCCCCCGATGTGACCTTTGATCCCTCGATCTCCGCACAGATCCCCGATAATGTACAGCTGATCTACTGGGATTACTATTCCGAAAAGAAAGAGATCTATGACGGTATGCTCGCCGCGCACAAGACCCTCAAAGAGGGTGCGTGGTTTGCGGGCGGTCTCTGGTCGTGGAGAGGCTTCGCTCCCCATAACCGCCACACGATGACCGTCACGCGCGAGGGCTTCGCCGCCTGCCGCGATGCAGGTGTGCAGGATGTCCTTATGACCATCTGGGGCGATAACGGCAACGAATGCTCCCGTTTCTCGCTGCTGCCCTCCCTGTACTTCGCAGCACAGGCCGCCAGGGGCGAAACCGACCTCGACCGCATCCGTGCCGGCTTCCGCGAGCACTTCGGGATCGACTTTGACGACTTTATGCTGCTCGACCTTCCCGGCACCGGCAGCGATGTCCGCAGCTGTGACCCCGAAAAGTATCTGCTCTACAACGACCCCTTCCGCGGTTTACTTGACACCACCATCGTCGGCGGTGAGGGCGAGGCCTACGGAAAAGTCGCCGATCAGATCGACGCTGTGGACGCAGGAGAATTCGCGCCGCAGTTCCGCACGCTCGGCGCGCTCTGCCGCGTGCTGGAAAAGAAGGCCGAGCTCGGTCCGCGTATCCGCAAGGCCTACAGCGCGGGCGACCGCGCGGGACTGGAAGCCGCCGCAAACGACTGCGATGCGATCCTTCCGCTGCTGAAAGACTTCTATGAAGCGCTCCGCGCCCAGTGGATGGCAGAGAACAAGCCGCAGGGCTTCGAGGTACAGGAGATCCGCCTCGGCGGACTCAGCCTGCGTCTGGAAAGCTGCGCGAGAACGATCCGCGCCTACCTCGCTGGCGAGCTCGACCGCCTCGAAGAGCTGGAAGAGCCGCTTCTCGAATTCAAGGACGATGCCACCGGTCATCCGATCGTCGCCCCCCGTTGGTCGCTGGTCGTCTCCCCCTGCGTCATTTAAATCATTCTTCCTTCGGGAGCGGGCTTTCTGCCCGCTCCCGTTCTGTTTGCAGGCTCGTCCCCACAAATCGCCCACCGCACCGGAGGCTCCCTTGTGTAAAGGGAGCTGTCAGAACCGCAGGTTCTGACTGAGGGATTGTCCATCCAATCGCGCGCAGCGCAACAACAAAAAGCCTTCCCCTCTGGGGAAGGTGGCTGCGGCAAAGCCGCAGACGGATGAGGTCTCCCGCCCGCAGGCACACCGCAATTTCTCATTGCGCACTTCCCGACCCCGAAATCCTTAACAAAGCGTTCACAAACTGTGTGCGAATCGTTCACAATTCCCGCCGAACATCTGCTATATTGAACATAGAAGTTGTTTCCTCTCTTTTCTTTCTCTTTTTTCTCT
>JAFVWG010000274.1 GCA_017501805.1 Oscillospiraceae bacterium | reverse complement strand
TTGTCGATCGCCTCCTGCTTTGCCGATTCGATGAATCCGCAGGTATTGATGATGACGACATCCGCGCCCTCGGGTCCCGGCAGGATCGTATAGCCTGCCGAGGAGAGCAGGTAGAGCATTTGTTCGGCGTTCACCTGATTTTTTGCACAGCCGAGTGAGATCATTCCAATTCCGGCAGACATTCCGTGTCCTCCCAGTCCGACTCGGCGGAGATCCGCTCCAGGCCGGCTTTGATATCCGCCCATTTGTGACCGCTTCGGATCAGCGACTGCGCGGCGCGCTGTGCCTCCTCGCGGCTGGGCGGTATGTGTTTGAGTTTCTTGCGCAGCAGCTTGTCGACCGCCGTTTCCATAGACGGCAGATCGCGCAGCAGCTCGTCCCAGTATTCCTCCGGGATCTCCTTCTCACGAAGGATCTGACGGATGCGCCGTTCGCCGTAGCCCTTCTGCAGTGCGCTGTGGACGATCGCCTCGCCCGTGCGCCTGTCATCCAGAAGGTGCAGCTCACGCAACCAACGGGCGGCTTCGTCCGCGTGCTGGCGCGTCTCGCCCTTCTGCACCAGTCTTCTGCGAAGCTGCTTTTCGGAGATGTTTGCGGCGGAAACGATCCTTGCGGCACGCTGCTTTGCGCCGTTTGCGCCGATCGCTTCTTTGAGCGCCTGCAGCTGCTCTTCGGAAAGCTCCTGTCCTTCATACAGACCGAACTCCGCTACGACGCCGCTTTGCGTCCGCAGCTTTGAGCCGTCATCGAACAGAAGCGTTCGTTCCGTCCCTCTTTTTCCGATCTTGATCTCAGTGAGAATCATCGTCGAAGTCGTCGGCGGAAACGTCTACCGCCTTCGCGGCGGGCTGTGCCGCGGTCTTTGCGGCAGGTGCCTTGTGAGTGTAGAGCTTCTCGCGGATCTGCGCCTCGACGCTTTCCATAACCTCGGGATGCTCGTTGAAATACTCGCGCACGCTGTCCTTGCCCTGTCCGATGCGTTCTTCGCCCAGATAGAACCAGCTGCCCGACTTGCGGACGATGTCCATGGAAACGCCGAGGTCGATCAGCTCACCGATGCGGGAGATGCCCTCGCCGTACATAATATCAAAGACCGCTTCACGGAACGGAGGCGCGACTTTGTTCTTGATGATCTTCGCACGCGTGCGGTTGCCGACCACCGCGCCGCCTTCCTTGATCGCCTCAACACGGCGGATATCGATTCGCACGGAGGCGTAGAACTTCAGCGCGTTGCCGCCCGTCGTTGTCTCGGGGTTTCCGTACATCACACCGATCTTCATACGCAGCTGGTTGATGAAGATGACGACGCAGTTGGTCTTGGAGATGCTTCCGGCGAGCTTGCGGAGCGCCTGCGACATCAGTCTTGCCTGCAGTCCGACAAAGGCATCGCCCATCTCGCCCTCGATCTCAGCCTTCGGCGTCAGTGCGGCGACGGAGTCCACAACGATCACGTCCACCGCGCCGGAGCGCACCAGAGCATCTGTGATCTCCAGAGCCTGTTCGCCGGTGTCCGGCTGCGAGACGAGCATAGAGTCGATATCCACGCCGATGCGTGCCGCGTATTCGGGGTCAAGCGCGTGTTCCGCGTCGACAAACGCAACCTCGCCGCCGCGCTTCTGCGCCTGTGCGACGATATGCAGAGCAAGCGTGGTCTTACCGGAAGATTCCGGTCCGTAAATCTCAATAATACGACCCTTGGGAACGCCGCCGATTCCCAGCGCAGCATCCAGCGCCAGAGAGCCGGTCGGGATCGCGTCCACGGAGAGTTCGGGGCGGTCGCCCAGGCGCATCACGGTACCCTTGCCGAAATTACGCTCGATCTGCTGGATCGCGGTTTCCAGCGCGCCTTTTCTGTCTGCCGCGCGGGAGGGAGTCTCCACCGTTTTTTTCTTATCCATAGCTTACAGTTCCTTTCCGTGTTTTCGGGCCGATACAGCCCGGATTCGCGAAGAGGCATCCGCGCTGAAGCGGATATCCTCCAGATTGTACTGTTTCAAAATCTCTTCCACCGCGTTCTCCTGTCCGAAGCCGAACTCAAGGCAGATATATCCGCCGTCGCGCAGAACCGCGAGGTAGTTTTCCGCGATCGCGCGGTAGAAGTCGAGCCCGTCCGCTCCGCCGTACAGCGCCAGAGACGGCTCATAGCTGCGGACAGAGGGTTCGAGCGTTTCCATCTCCCGCTCCGTCACATAGGGCGGGTTGGCAATAAGAAGATCATAGTTCCGCAAAAACGGAGACGCGGGCAGAAAGGCATCTGCCTCCACCACGCTCACGCGCTTGGAAAGTCCGTTTCGTCTTGCATTCTCTTTTGCGACGGCAAGCGCGTCGCGCGAGATGTCCGCCAGCGTTACCTTTGCCGCAGAGTTGTGAAGTGCAAGTGCAAGACCGATACAGCCGGAACCGGTGCACAGA
>JAFVWG010000273.1 GCA_017501805.1 Oscillospiraceae bacterium | reverse complement strand
GTGACGTTATATCGAATTTGCGAAGCAAATATATCGCACGAGCGCAAGCGAGTATATCGCCAAAATACAATCGAATTTATACCAAAAAAGCGAAGACACCCTCGGTGTCTTCGCTTTTCACATATTCCGAAAACCTTATTTCTCCTTCAGCAGGTCGCGGATCTCGGTGAGGAGCTTTTCCTCCGCGCTCGGCTCGGCGGGCTTTTCCTCCTCGGGAGCCGGCTCATTTTTCTTCGAGAGCTTCTCGGCGGCGGCGCGCGCCTTGTTCATCGTCTTGACGATGATAAACACGGTCAGAGCGATCAGCAGGAAATCCAGGATCGCGCCGACAAAGGTGCCGAAGCCGAGCACCACTGCCTCCTTCGTGACCTCATTGGTCACCGGGTCTATAACAGCGGGAGAGAGGGTCACATTCAGCGCGCCCATATCCTGCGAGCCGAACAGCCAGCCGAGGAAGGGGAGCAGCAGATTGTTGATGAGCGCCGAGGTGATCTTGCCGAAGGCAGTCGCCATAACGACGCCGACCGCCATATCCAGCACGTTGCCGCGCTGAATGAATTCTTTGAATTCCGCAAACAGTTTTTTCATCTTTCTGTCTCCTTTTTTCCCAAAATATTTTATTTTTTCGGGGTAAGAACGGTCTTGCCGCCCATATAGGGCTGCAGGGCTGCGGGGATGGTCACCGAGCCGTCCGCCTGCAGATGATTCTCAAGGAACGCGATCAGCATACGCGGGGGAGCGACGACGGTGTTGTTGAGCGTGTGCGGCAGATAGAGCTTCTTATCCTCGCCGCGGACGCGCATCTTGAGGCGTCTTGCCTGCGCGTCGCCGAGGTTGGAGCAGGAGCAGACCTCGAAATACTTCTGCTGACGGGGGCTCCACGCCTCGATGTCGCAGGACTTGACCTTCAGGTCTGCCAGGTCGCCGGAGCAGCACTCCAGCTGACGCACGGGGATCTCCAGCGAGCGGAAGAGCTCAACGGACATTTTCCACATCTTTTCGTACCATTCCATCGAATCCTCGGGCTTGCAGACGACGATCATCTCCTGCTTCTCGAACTGATGGATGCGGTAGACGCCGCGCTCTTCGATGCCGTGCGCGCCCTTTTCCTTGCGGAAGCAGGGGGAGTAGGAGGTCAGCGTCTGCGGCAGGGTCTCCTCGGGGATGATCTGGTCGATGAACTTGCCGATCATCGAATGCTCGGAGGTACCGATGAGGTAGAGGTCCTCGCCCTCGATCTTATACATCATCGCGTCCATCTCGGTCTGGCTCATAACGCCCTCGACGACCGCGCGGCGGATCATAAACGGCGGGATGCAGTAGGTGAAGCCCTTTCCGATCATAAAATCACGCGCGTAGGCGATGACGGACTCGTGCAGACGGGCAATGTCGCCGAGCAGATAATAGAAGCCGTTGCCGGAAACGCGTCCCGCGGCGTCCATATCCACGCCGTCGAAGCGCTCCATGATCTGCGTGTGGTAGGGGATCTCGAAATCG
This sequence comes from Oscillospiraceae bacterium, assembly GCA_017501805.1. Taxonomy (GTDB): domain Bacteria; phylum Bacillota; class Clostridia; order Oscillospirales; family Oscillospiraceae; genus RGIG3566. The sequence continues at coordinate 3,691 of JAFVWG010000273.1, read as the reverse complement.
GGCACGACGGGCTCACCGAAGCGCTCGACCTCGACGTTCGCGCTGTCGTCCGGTCCGATGGGAACGGAGGGGTCGATGATGTTCGGGATCAGCATCATTCTGCTGCGGATCTCGCGCTCCAGTCTCTCTTCGTCCGCCTCCAGCGCGGCGAGGCGCTCGGCGTTCTGCTTGACCTGCTCCTTGACAGCCTCGGCCTCGGCAGCCTTGGACGGGTCCTTCTTGGCCTGTCCCATCAGCATACCGACCTGCTTGGAAAGGCTGTTGCGCGAGGCGCGGAGCGTGTCCGCCTCCGCGATCGCGGCGCGGTTCTGACGGTCGAGCTCAATGACCTCGTCCACCAGCGGCAGCTTCGCATCCTGGAACTTTTTGCGGATGTTTTCCTTTACAGCTTCGGGGTTTTCCCGAAGAAAACGAATATTGATCATTGTTTTTCTTCCTCCGTTTCGGTGGTTTCCTCGGTGGTTTCGAGCTTGAGTCCTTCCTCCTCCGCGTAGGCGGTGAATTTCTCCCACGCGGTCTGCGACAGCTTTTCTTTTCCCTCCGTCACGGTCTTGACGGCCTCGACGAATTTGGGACCGGCGATCTTCTTGCGCGGCTTGGTCAGCAGCAGCATCAGTGCGTCGTAGACTTCCTGCTCCTTCACAAGCTCTTCCTCGTGCGCCTTCTGCGCATCCTCTGCGTCCTTCCGCAGCTGCTTGACGGTCTCTTTCAGCGCCAGATTCTCATCCTGCAGCTGTTCCGCACGGGCGATCGCCGAATTGCTCGCGGAGGTCAGATCGGAGATCTGCTTCGTCGTTGTGCTGCGGAACTGCAGGAAGAGCGACAGCAGCACGATCAGAAACGCAAACACAAACAGGATCGCAATGTAGCGAATGAGCGCCGTGCGCTTCGCCCGGGGCAGTCTTTCGACCTGCGGCGCAGTTTCGGGGTCCTGCTCCTGCGGAGTCATATTGATTTCTTCGTTCATTTCTCTTTTTTCTCCTTTGCCGGCAGGGTCTGCAGCGCCTCCAGAAGCCGTTCCAGATCCTCCGTACCATAGAATTCCAGCATGCAGCGCCCCTTGCGCTTGCCGCAGACGATTTTTACGCCGCGTCCGAGACGGCGGGCAAGCGCGGTCTCGCACTCCGCCACATAGTCGACCCGCAGGGGCTTTTCCTTCTGCGGCTCTTTTTCACGCGCCATGGCGCGGCACATCAGCTCCGCCTGTCGGACGGAGAGCTGCAGCGCAGCGATCTTCTGCGCCGCGCTGATGCGCTGCTTGTCGGACGAGAGGAAAAGCACCGCGCGCGCGTGTCCCGGTGAGATCACGCCGTCGGAGACCATCTCCTGCAGCGATTCGGGAAGCTGCAGAAGCCGCAGGGTGTTCGCCACGGCGGGGCGGGATTTCTGCACGCTTGCCGCCACATCCTCCTGCGTCATTCCATATTCGTCCATTAAATTGCGGTAGCCCTTCGCCTCTTCCATCGGGTTGAGGTCCTGCCGCTGCAGATTTTCGATCATCGCGAGCTGTAGCGCCTTTTTGTCGTCCGCCTCCACGATGAGCACGGGGATCTCCGTCAGTCCCGCGAGGCGGGATGCGCGCCAGCGGCGTTCGCCGGCGATGATCTGATAGATGCCCGACGCGGTCTCGCGCACGGCAAGCGGCTGCAGAACGCCGTTTTCGCGGATGGATTCCGCGAGGCTCTCCAGCTCCTCGGGATCAAAGACCTTTCGCGGCTGATCGGGGTTCGGCTCCGCCTTCTGCAGCGGGATCATCCGCACCGGAGCGTCGGTCTCCTGTGCGCTGTGCTGCACGGCCTCGCCGAGCAGTGCGCCGAGTCCCTTTCCGAGTCCTTTTTGCAGGCTCACGGCTGTCCCTCCCTTCGGATGCATTCCTTTGCCAGGGCACGGTACGCTTCCGAGCCGCGGCTGTATTTGTCGTATGCCAGCACGGGCAGTCCGTGGCTGGGCGCTTCGCTGAGGCGGACATTGCGCGGGATCATGGCCGTGAAGACCTTGCCCGGGAAATGCCGCCGCACCTCCTCCGCGACCTGTGCGGAAAGATTGAGTCTGCCGTCGTACATCGTCAGCACCAGTCCGTAGATCGAGAGCGCGGGGTTGAGCCGCGCCTTGACCGCCCGGAGCGTCGCCATCAGATCGCTCAGACCCTCCAGCGCGTAGTATTCGCACTGCACCGGCACGAGAATGCTCTCCGCCGCGCAGAGCGCGTTGAGCGTGAGCAGCTCCAGCGAGGGCGGGCAGTCGATGAATATATAATCGTACTCCGCCGTGAGCGGCCGCAGAGCGTCCGCCAGAGCGTATTCCCGCCGATCCATACCGACCAGCTCCACCGCCGCGCCGGAAAGCGACGCGGATGAGGGGATCACATCGCCGTAGGGCGTCTGCACGATCGCCGCCTTGGCTTCCGCACTGCCGATCAGAACATCATAGGAGGAAAGTCCCTTGGTCTTGTCCACGCCAAAGCCGGAGGTCGCGTTTGCCTGCGGGTCAAAATCGCAGAGCAGCACGCGCTTTCCCTCTGCGGCAAGCGCCGCGGCGAGGTTGACCGCCGTCGTGGTTTTCCCGACGCCGCCCTTCTGGTTGGCAACAGCAATGATCTTGCCCATTTCTGTCCCTCCGTAAATTCGCCTAGTCATAAAAAGAGCGTCGGCGCTGCGCACCGGCGCTGTGTTAGGATTGTATCATACGCCCGTGCGAAAATCAAGCATTTGCATAATACAAGCGCAGAATGTTTCACATGAAACATTTCGCAAAACAGACCGAAAAAAGAGGACGAGCAATGCTCGTCCCTACGACTTTGCCGTAGAATTTTGCTGCAGGCATTCATTTTTTGCCGCCGTAGGGATGGGCATTGCCCATCCGCCTGCCGCAGGCAGTATCTAAATCCGCGCCGCCCTGCGGCGTACCGCTTTTTCTTGCCTCTCCCATTGGGAGAGCCAAGTCCGCAGGCGCATCTGCATTCCGCAGTCTCAATACATCCGCAAAACCGTTTTCACCTTTCCGAGGATCACGGCGCCGCGCCCGTCAATGGGCTCATACGCGGGGTTTTCGGGAAGCAGCAGGATTTTTCCGTTCTGCTTGCTCAGGCGTTTGACCGTCGCTTCGTCCCCGAGCAGCGCCACGACCAGATCGCGGTCGTCCGCGTCCGACTGCGGGCGCACAACAACGCGGTCTCCCGGCAGAATACCGGCGTTGATCATCGAATCGCCCTTGACACGCAGGGCAAAACAGCCTTCTTCGCCCTCCAGCGGCAGATAGTCCTCGATGTTTTCCTCCGCAAGGATAGGAAGTCCTGCGGCGACCGTTCCCACAAGCGGAATGCCGCGCGGCGGCGCTTCCGTCAGCGTGACTGCGCGGCTCTTTGACGCATCTCCCGAGAGAAGTCCCTGCTCGCGCAGACGCGCGAGCTGATAGTGCACCGTTGAGGGCGAGCGCAGACCGACCGCCGCAGCGATCTCCCGCACCGTGGGCGGATAGCCGTTCGCCTGCGTGAAATCCCGAATGAACTGCAGGATCTTTTCCGGTTTATCGCTCGTTCTCGCCATGTCCGCACCTCCTCGTCGTTCCGTGTAAAATTGCGATATATGCTCGCTGCGCGCACATGCGATATGTCTGCATCCATTCTAACGAAGCAGACGTGCGTTGTCAAACATTTGTTTCAAAATATGACACCCGATCCGTCAAATCGCGG
>JAFVWG010000272.1 GCA_017501805.1 Oscillospiraceae bacterium | reverse complement strand
TTTTGAGTCCACTACGTCTACCAATTCCATCACACCGGCGTTTTCCCGGGTATTATACAACACCTTGTCCTCTTTCGCAAGAGAAACATTTGCTTTTGCGGTGAAAATGCATCCGTGCGTTTTCTGCAAGAATTCCTCTTGCATTTTCTTCGGCGGTGTGCTATGATGGTCTGCGCTGAGACAGGGGCCTTTAGCTCAGTTGGTTAGAGCAGCCGGCTCATAACCGGTCGGTCCTGGGTTCGAGTCCCCGAAGGCCCACCATTTTCATATATAGGGGTATAGCTCAATTGGTAGAGCGGCGGTCTCCAAAACCGTAGGCTCAGGGTTCAAGTCCTTGTGCCCCTGCCAGAAAAACGACAAGTTTCGACAGAAACTTGTCGTTTTCAGTTATATTCGCCTTTCGGCGAGCTATATGCACCTTCGGCGCGTGATATTTGCTTCGCAAGTGATATGCCTGCGGGCGCGAGCAGCGAATATAATATCACTGAAACCGCAGGTTTCAATATCACATTTTGCACAAGCAAAATATATCACTCCGTCGCAGACGGAATATCACTGAAAAATAACGAATTTACGAGAGTTTGAAGTTTCTCTCGGAACTTGATGATCTTACTTTTTCCCTGCCGTTCCGGAGTCGGTATAACGCACATTGCAAAAACAACCAAAGCAAGATATTGCATTTTGTGCAAACTCACAAATGACATAAGATTGCAATTTGTACAAACGAACTGTAAAATAATATAGATACTGTCATGCAAAGGAGAATCATCATGAGTAAGTTTTGGAAACGTTCCCTCAGCCTTGTGCTGACGCTTGTCCTTACGGTTTCCCTGCTGAGCGCATTTGCCGCTCCGGCTTCCGCCGCAACGCTTGAAGAGCAGCAGCAGGCTCTCGTTGCAACGGCGCTCGCCTACTGGGAAAAGGGCGTCTACGCGCAGTACGACGGCAGAGGCATCGTGGAGGACGCCAAGAGAGTATCGGGCGGCAAGACCCGCTCGACCAACCAGGAAGCGCCCGAGTATGCCACGAAGCATGAGACGCTCTACACCGTCTGTTCGGACTTTATGCATCAGATCTACTGGGAAACCTTCCGCTATTCGCTCTTCGGCTGCGCAGGTGCCTGCACGACGATGGCCTTCACCGATATCGCGGCAGACGACCCGACGTGCATCTACAGCTTCAAAAAAGAATCCGGTGAGGACCCGCAGGAAGCCATCCGCAAGATGGTCTCCCTCGCACAGCCGGGTGACGTGTTCACCAGCTACGGAACCTCCGGCCACTCGCTTATGTACGTCGGCGACATCTACGGCGACGGTGTGAAGTACCTCGCGCACAGCTTCGGTTCTTCGATCAACGTCGCGAAGGCGCGCGACGTCCGCGAGTATCCCGCGGGTGCTCCCACCGACCCGCGCTACGGCGCACAGAGCTACAAGACCTCCAAGGGCGGCACGATCCGTCTGAATGCCAACGCCGAGGAAACGCTTCTCAAGTCCTACGGCAAAGGCAATCAGGTCAAGATGTCCCTTGTCCGCCCGCTGAACGTCATCAAGGATTCCGAATATCCCATCACGCCGGCAGCAAAGTTCCGTATGGCGCACCCGCGTCTTTCCATTGACCGCGTGATCGAAGAGCACACGCGCTTCACCTCCCCCATCACGGGCGAGAAGCTGACGCTGACCGTCACGCTGTCGAACGGCTCGAAGACCGCCTATTCCGTGCCCGTGACGGAGAAGATCCCCGCGGGCGTGAAGCTTCTGAACACCCCCGAGGGCGCGTCTCTCGCTGACAACACGCTCACCTGGACCGTCGAGCTCCCCGCCGGAGAGCAGAAGGTGCTGACCATGGAATATGAAGTCACCGCCAAACGAGGCGAGAAGGTCGTCTTCACCGACGGCTCGGTCGGCGACATTCCCTCGAACACCATTCCCCTCACCGTGGGCGGTGCAAAGCTCAGCGACGCAGACAAGGCAAAGCTTGAAGAGATCGCTGCCGGAAAGCATGACGAAGCACTCAAGAGCATCCCCGCCGCCGAGCTGGCAGACCACGTCTATCAGAACATTCTCGGACTGAAAGTCCGATTCCCCGAAGCGAAGCAGATCTGGAAGAATCTCACCGAGCTGCAGACGCTCCGCTACGGCGAGAAGGTGCACGTCTTCCTGACGGATGCGGAAAAGGTCGCAGACGCCGACAAGCTCGCCTTCTCGATGCTCGTTCCGACCTTCCACGGCGGCTACAAATCGTGGAACGAATGGGGTCACGAGCGCATCAACGACCCGAAGGACATCCACGTGGAAGCGGGCGACGTCATCGTCCGCATCCCGGAGCTGCCGAAGTTCGCGGAGCCGGATGTGCTGATCTACCTTGGAAACGGCAAGTATCTCAACGGTGGAAAGACAGTCCAGATCGTGGAAGAGCCGGAGCTTGTCAAGAGCCTGCTCCTCGATGTTTTCTGCTGCCTGCGCCCGACGCTGGCGTATGACGACCTGCACACGCTGACCGAGCTCCCCGCTCCCGCTCCCGCCGTGGAGAACAAATTCACGGACGTGAAGGAAGGCGACTGGTTCTGCACCTATGTGAAGGACCTTGCCGCAGACGGCACGGTTAGCGGTATGACCGAGACGACCTTCGCGCCGAACGGTACGCTGACCTACGGACAGGCACTGAAGCTGATCGTTCTGGCGCTCGGCGAAGCCGAGCCCGCAAAGAGCGGCACGCACTGGGCAAGCGGCTATCTGACCTTCGCAAAGGAGAAGGGATGGCTCACGGAGGATGTTCCCCTTGACGGAGCAATCACGCGTCTTGCGCTCTGCAAGATCGCGGCAAAGGCAAGAGGCTTCTCCGCCCAGCCCGAGAAGAACCCGTTCACGGACACCAAGGACGAAGCCGTTCTCGCGCTCAATAACGCGGGCGTCATCGACGGAATGACCGCCGAGACCTTCTGCCCGGACGAGCTCCTCACCAGAGCCCAGATCGCCAAGATCATCTGGATGCTGCAGACTGTATAAAAACCAACGCGGACACCCATATGGGTGTCCGCTTTTATCGTTCCTAGATCTGCTTTGCAATGTCTCTGCGCAGGCGCACCATAATGCGCTTTTCGAGCCGCGAGATATACGACTGTGAGATGCCCATCTTGTCCGCGACCTCTTTCTGCGTCTTTTCCCCCGCTCCGCCGAGTCCGTAGCGCAGCGTGATGATCGTCTTCTCGCGCTCCGAGAGCTGCTCCAGCGCGCGGCGAAGCTGCTGCCGCTCGGCGTCCTCCTCAAGCCCGCGCATCACGGTGTCGCTCTCCGTGCCGAGGATGTCGGAAAGCAGCAGCTCGTTCCCCGCCCAGTCGGTGTTGATCGGCTCGTCCAAAGAGACCTCCGTTTTCTGATTGGATATCTTCCGAACGTGCATCAAAATCTCATTTTCAATACAGCGGGAGGAATAGGTCGCGAGCTTGATGTTCTTATCGGGCTTAAAGGTGCTCACCGCCTTGATGAGCCCGATCGTCCCGATGGAGATCAGATCCTCGATGCCGACCCCGGTGTTTTCAAAGCGCCGTGCGATGTAGACGACGAGACGCAGATTTCGCTCGATGAGCGTCTGCTTGGCATCCGCGTCTCCCTCCTGCAGGAGCTGCAGAAGCCGCTGCTCCTCCTCGGGCGAGACCGGCGCAGGCAGAATGTCGCTGCCGCAGATGTAATAGACCGACCCCTGCCGCAGGATGCCGAGCCGCACGAGCCATTGCAAAAGCTTGGTATTTTTCATAAAGTTCCTCCCATCAGCGCCTCACAGCCGCCCGTACCGGAAACCGATGTGGGCGAGAGCGCCGTCAATACACGCACAGTCCTCCGACCGCCAACTCTTGCGCTGCAGGGCGCAGCCAGCAGCAGTCCCGACGGGACGCCGACGGCACGGTAGGGCAAGAGCCGAAAGCGCACCTGCGGGCAGCGTTTTTGCAAAGCCTTCAGCGCGCCGATCGGATCGAGCAGCGTTTCTTCTGCGATGCGGGTCTGCAGAAGCTCCTCCGCAGTCTGCCGCGAGATCACAACGACAGGTTCACCTGTCACGGGGTCTGCAAGCGTATTGCCCGTATCCCGCAGAGATGTGACGCAGACGGTTCTCCCGCAGAGCGTCAGCTCGAGCGGCACATAGTCCGTCCCGCTGTGTCGGAAAAAGTCCGAGGTCAGCAGCGCCGCGGCTGCGGAAAACACGCCCGCCAGAAGCAGCAGCATCCGCGCGGTC
>JAFVWG010000271.1 GCA_017501805.1 Oscillospiraceae bacterium | reverse complement strand
GCTGAAGGCGCAGCGCTGGATCCCGCAGACCCAGCACCGCTATATGGCGCGTGTGTCCTGCCCGAAGTGCGGCGGCTTTCTGGTTCGCATCCGCCTGCAGACGATGGAGGACGGAACCGTCCGCGCAGGTCGTCTGGTCTACACCGGGGACAGCGAAGCCGCGAAGTCCTACGACCGGCAGACGGAAAAGCAGAGAACAAACCGCAGAAGACATACCACCCGCAGAAGAAGGCCCGCGGGGGACAGGAAATAACCGCCGGGCGAACATTGCCGCGGCGGTTTTTTGAGGGAATCATGATGAAACAGTCTGATATTGACCGACTGCTCGACTGGTATGCGGCGGGTCACCGCGACCTTCCGTGGAGAAAGGACCGCGAGCCGTACCACGTGTGGATCTCGGAGATCATGCTCCAGCAGACGCGTGTGGAGGCCGTGCGCGGGTATTACACGCGCTTTCTTGACGCGCTTCCGCGTGTGGAGGATCTCGCTTCGGCGCCCGAGGAGCTCTGCCGCAAGCTGTGGGAGGGTCTGGGCTACTACAGCCGCATCCGCAACGCGCAGCGCGCCGCAAGGCAGATCGTGCAGACCGGGCATTTCCCGGAGACCTTTGAGGAGCTGCGGGCGCTTCCGGGAGTCGGTGACTATACGGCGGGGGCGATCGCCTCGATCTGCTTTGAGCAGCCGACGCCCGCGGTGGACGGAAACGTCCTGCGCGTCTGGGCGCGTGTGGAGGCGGACGAGCGTCCGATGAACGACGCAAAGGTGAAAAAAGAAGTCGCCCGGGCGCTGCAGCCGCTGTATCGACCGGGGCGCTGCGGAGACACGACGCAGGCGCTGATGGAACTGGGCGCGACGGTCTGCGTTCCCTCCGGCGCACCGCGCTGCGAAAGCTGTCCGCTTCGAGGGTCCTGCCGCGCGCTGCAGGATGGAAGGACGGCGGAGCTGCCCGTAAAACAGGAAAAAAAGACGCGGCGCGTGGAGGAAATGACGGTTTTCCTGCTGCGCTGCGGAGATAGGATCGCATTGAGAAAACGACCCGAGACGGGGCTGCTTGCGGAGCTTTGGGAGCTTCCGAACGTTCCCGGAAGGCTCTCGCTCGACGAGGCGCTGCGCCGGGCGGAGGCATGGGAGCTGCACCCGGACGCGCCCGAGCGGATCGTGGAAGAAAAGCACATTTTCACGCACGTGGAGTGGAAGATGCGGGCGGTGTCCATCGCCTGCAAAAGCGCGGCGGACGCCTTTGTATGGGTGACCGCGAAGGAGCTGGAGCAGGGATTCGCGCTGCCGACGGCGTTCCGAAAGCTGCTGGGTCAGGGGAAAACCTCCTCCGAAAGCGCGGGGCGCTCGCTGTCGTGACAGCAGATGCAGACCCGGCAGGTCCCAAGCTCGTATTCGTGCAGCCAAAGTCCGCGCTCCGGCGGGACGGGAACGCCGTTTTGCAGGATGGCGAGCCGACCCGGATCGCGCGTCAGTCCCGTGCCGAGGTATTTGAGATAGCTCTCCTTCGCCGTCCAGAGGCGAAGGAAGAGCTTCTTTTTTTCCTCTTGGGCACAAGAAGCGAGCGCGGCGTATTCCGCTTCGGTGCAGACGCGGCGCAGAAGCTCCTCCCGAACATCGCGGCATTCCTGCACATCTGCGCCCAGCTCGCGGTCGGAGACGGCGCACAGGGCGATGCTGCCGCTGTGAGAAAGGCTGAAGAACAGATCGTCCCGTCCTGCGAGATACGGCTTTCCGTGTGCGCCGAGGGTGATCTCCGCATCCTGCTCGCGCAGACCGAAGGGGCGCAGCGCTCGATCGAGCAGCAGTCCCGCGCCGAGCAGCAGCCGCTTGTCCGCGTCGCGCCCTGCACGCGCGATCTTTTCCCGACGCAGAGCGGAGAGCGAATCGCACAGCGCGCCTGTCGTTTTCAAGGCGTCCGTTCTCATATAATATATCTGCGTCACGGCGATCCCTCCCTTACTGTTCTGATTGCATCATACCGCGCTTTTTCCAAAAAGTCCAACAGGAGTTTGGTCTTTCTTTTCCCGCGGCGGTGCGCTATACTGAGGGAGAAGAATGTCGGGAGGGATCTGTATGAACATCCACGGACTGCAAAAAATGACGCTGCTGGACTTCCCCGGGCGGGTCGCCTGCACCGTTTTTTTCGGCGGCTGCGATTTTCGCTGCCCGTTCTGCCACAACTGGGAGCTGCTGGACGGCTCCTGCCCTCCGCTGATGGATGACGCGGAGCTGCTGCGCTTCCTTGAAAAGAGAAAGGGACTGCTCGACGGCGTTTGCTTTACCGGCGGTGAGCCGCTTCTGCAGAAGGAGCTGCCCCGCCTCGCGGAAGAGATCAAGGCGCTCGGCTACCCCATCAAGCTTGACACGAACGGCAACCATCCCGACGCCCTGCGCGCAATGCTGGAGCGGGGACTTGTCGACTATGTTGCGATGGACATCAAGAACGCGCCGGGGCGATATGCCGAGACCGTGGGTCTGCCGGAGCTTGACCTCGCGCCCGTCCGTCGGAGCGTTGAACTGCTGTTGGAGGGAACGGTGGACTACGAGTTCCGCACGACGGTGATCGATCAGCTCCACGATGCGGACTCCTTTGCGGAGATCGGCGCGTGGATCCGCGGCGCGAAGCGCTATTTTCTGCAGCCCTTTAAGGATCGGGACACCGTTCCGTTCGGCGGGCTCAGCGCTCCAAACGCCGAGAAACTGAGGCTGTACAGACAGACCGTACTTCCCTTCGTGCAGGCGGCGGAGATCCGCGGGGCTGATGACTAAAAACAAGATATTGTGTTGACCAAAAATATTTTTACACAATATATTGACTTAGCATAGGGTATTTGCTATAGTAAGAGGGCACGAAATCCGCCCGACTTCGACGTCGGATCGATAGAGAAAAAGGAGAAGTTGTTATGTACCGGGTATTGAAGCGAGACGGCTCTTCCGCCGAGTTCTCGATCCAAAAGATCAGCGCTGCGCTGACCAAGGCGTTTGAGGCTCAGAACAAGCAGTTCCATCCCTCGATCATCGATATGCTGGCGCTCCGCGTCACCGCGGACTTTGAGCCGAAGGTCAAGGACGGCAATATCGCCGTTGAGGACATTCAGGACAGCGCGGAAAAGGTGCTTTCCGAAGCCGGCTATGCCGACGTCGCCAAGGCGTACATCCTCTACCGCAAACAGCGCGAAAAGGTGCGTAACGTCAACTCCGCACTGCTCAACTACAAGGACCTTGTGGACAACTATCTGCAGATCAACGACTGGCGCGTGAAGGAAAACTCCACCGTCACCTATTCCGTCGGCGGTCTGATCCTTTCCAACTCCGGCGCGATCACCGCCAACTACTGGCTCAGCGAGATCTACGACAAGGAGATCGCGGATGCACACCGCAACGCGGATATCCACATCCACGACCTGTCCATGCTGACCGGCTACTGCGCGGGCTGGAGCCTGAAGCAGCTGATCCAGGAAGGCCTCGGCGGCGTTCCCGGCAAGATCACCTCCGCTCCCGCAGGACATCTGAGCACCCTGTGCAATCAGATGGTCAACTTCCTCGGCATTATGCAGAACGAATGGGCGGGCGCACAGGCGTTCAGCTCGTTTGATACCTATCTCGCTCCCTTCGTCAAGGTGGACAACCTCTCCCAGAAGGAAGTCAAGCAGTGCATCCAGTCCTTTGTCTACGGCGTGAACACGCCGTCCCGCTGGGGCACGCAGGCGCCGTTCAGCAACATCACGCTCGACTGGACCGTGCCCAACGACCTGAAAAACCTCAACGCCATCGTCGGCGGCAAGGAGCTGGACTTCACCTACGGCGATTGCCAGAAGGAAATGGATATGGTCAACAAGGCCTTCATCGAGATCATGATCGAAGGCGACGCCAACGGACGCGGCTTCCAGTATCCCATTCCGACCTACTCCATCACGAGAGACTTCGACTGGAGCGAGACGGAAAACAACAAGCTGCTGTTTGAAATGACCGCAAAATACGGCACGCCGTATTTCTCCAACTACATCAACTCCGATATGGAGCCGTCCGACGTGCGCAGCATGTGCTGCCGTCTGCGTCTGGATCTGCGCGAGCTCCGCAAGAAGTCCGGCGGCTTCTTCGGCTCCGGCGAGTCGACCGGCTCGGTCGGCGTCGTGACCATCAACCTGCCGCGCCTGGCATATCTTGCGGCGGATGAGAAGGACTTCTACGAGCGCCTCGACCATCTGATGAACATTGCCGCGCGCAGCCTCAAGACCAAGCGCACGGTCATCACGAAGCTGCTCAACGCGGGTCTGTATCCCTACACCCGCCGCTACCTCGGCACGTTTGACAACCACTTCTCCACGATCGGTCTTGTCGGCATGAACGAGGCGGGCCTCAACGCCAAGTGGCTGAAGAAGGATCTGACCGACGAACGCGTGCAGCAGTTCGCCAAGGAAGTCCTCGACCATATGCGCGAGCGTCTGAGCGACTATCAGGAGGAGTACGGCGATCTGTACAACCTCGAGGCGACGCCGGCGGAGTCCACCTCCTACCGCTTTGCGAAGCACGACAAGGAGCAGTATCCCGAGATCATTACCGCAAACGAAAACGGTTCGCCGTATTACACGAACTCGTCGCATCTGCCCGTCGGCTACACGGAGGATATCTTCTCCGCGCTGGATGTGCAGGACGATCTGCAGACGCGCTACACCTCCGGCACCGTGTTCCACGCCTTCCTCGGCGAAAAGCTGCCCGACTGGAAGGCCGCCGCGGAGCTTGTCCGCAAGATCGCGGAGAACTACAAGCTGCCGTACTACACGATGTCGCCGACCTACTCCGTCTGCAAAGATCACGGCTATCTCACCGGCGAGCAGTACACCTGCCCGCACTGCGGCGCGACCACCGAGGTCTACAGCCGCATCACCGGCTACTACAGACCCGTGCAGAACTGGAACGACGGCAAGGCGCAGGAGTTCCGCGACCGCAAGCTCTATGACGTGGGAACGTCCCGTCTGACGCATACGGGTCCGAAGTGCGACACCTGCGAGAAGACGGAAAAGGCAGAGATCTCCGGTGCGAAGTATCTGCTCTTTACCACCGCCACCTGCCCCAACTGCAAACTGGCCTGCGCTCTGCTGGACAAGGCCGGGATCGCCTATGAGAAGATCCTCGTCTCCGAAGAGACGGCGGAGCAGGTTGCCAGGTTCGGCGTCAGGCAGGCACCCACGCTGGTGATCGAAGGCGACAGCGGCTTTGAGAGCTTCAAGGGCGTGTCCGAGATCAAGGGCTGGCTCATGCGCGCATAATTTGCTTTCACGGCTGCTGCAGATGAATCCGTCATTTGCAGCAGCCCTCTTTTGATACGATGGAGGAAATGACGATGTATGATATGATCGTGATCGGCGGAGGTCCCGCCGGAATGACCGCGGCGCTCTACGGTCTGCGGAACGGAAAAAGCGTTCTGGTTCTGGAAAAGGCGGGCTTCGGCGGACAGATCACCCATTCGCCGCAGGTGGAGAATATCCCCGGCTTTGCAAGTCTGAGCGGAAACGAGTTTGCCGACAAGTTCCTGGAGCAGATCCTTGCGCAGGGGGCGGAGGTCGAGCTGGAGACCGCTGCGGAAGTTCTGGACGAGGGAGACCGCAAGATCGTCCGTACCGAGGAGGGGAACACCTTTGAGGGGCGCACGGTGATCCTTGCGACCGGTGTGAAGCATCGGATGACGGGTCTGCCCGGGGAGGAAGAGCTGGTCGGAAACAGTATTTCTTTCTGCGCCGTCTGCGACGGAGATTTCTATAAAGGCAAGACCGTTGCCGTTGTGGGCGGCGGAAACTCCGCCCTGCAGGAGGCGATCCTGCTTGCGGGAAAATGCAAGGAAGTGATCGTTGTGCAGGATCTGGACTTCTTTACGGGAGAGCAGCGCCTGCAGGAGATCCTCTTTGCCAAGCCGAATGTCCGTACGATGACCGGGATGCGGCTGGAGGGATATCTGCGGAAGGACGGCGAACTGACCGGTCTGCAGGTTCGGAAAACCGCAACGGGTGAGACGAGCGAGATCCCCTGCGACGGCGTGTTCCTTGCGATCGGTCTGATCCCGGAAAACGAGCCCTACCGCGCGCTTGCGGAGCTGGATGAGCGCGGCTATTTCGCCTCCGGCGAGGACTGCAGGACGAAGACGCGGGGCATCTTCTGCGCGGGAGACTGCCGCCGAAAGAACGTTCGGCAGGTCACGACCGCCACGGCGGACGGCGCGGTTGCCGCGCTGGCGGCCTGCAGATACCTGGACGGACAGGAATAAGCAAACAACACGGCGGCGCGGCATTTCACCGCGCCGCCGTTCGGCTGAACGAGACGCCTTTTGTCATCCTCCGCGCGATCTCGGACAAGGTCGACGGATCGGATGAGATGGCATTCGAGCGATTTGCGGATATGGCGGCAAAGCGCTGTTCGGAGATCGTACTGCGGATGCTGGAAAAATTGTGATGAGAAGAAAACCGGCACTCCTTTGGGAGCGCCGGTTTTCTTGTTGCCTGCGGGCGGCAAGTGAATCGTGAAGAGGCGTGGTGTGCCGCAATAGAAATGCAAAATGCAGAATGCATAATGCAAAATTGTAGTGTTCCGCAGAGCGGAACGATCAAATACGCCTGCGGGCGGAGACCTCATCCGTCATTTGCTTTGCAAATGCCACCTTCCCCAGAGGGGAAGGCTTTTTTTGCTGCGCTGCGCGCGATTGGATGGACAATCCCTCAGTCAAGCCGTAAACGGCTTGACAGCTCCCTTTACACAAAGGAGCCGTTTCCTTGTTGCGCTTCGCGCGGATCGCATACTGCCTTCGGCAGGAGGGCGATTGGTAATCGCCCCTACGGCGGTGGATCGAAACTACTTCGGGGAGCTTTTACGGCGGTGGATGACGATGGCAAGGGCGATCGCGATGAGCAGGGAGAGTGCGGCGATGGGGATGGAGGTCACATCGGCGGTCTGTTCAACGGGAGGCTCTTCCATAGGCGGTGTTTCCGCAGAAACGGGGGCTTCCTCCCGCGCAAAGCCGCGATAGGTCAGCCCGCTTCCGCGCGGGTAGAGGATATCCTCGGAATAGCGGAGATTTGCGTCAAGTGCGGGGATGTCCACGGGAACGCGCCCCATAGGAGAGGCATCTTTGCAGAATGCCAAATAGAGCGCGGCGGGGAGATTCGGTCCGTAGGAGCGCACAGGGCTCTGCGCATCCCGAGGATTTTCCGACATTCCTTTGGAGCCGTAGGCGAGCAGGATCGCGTCCGCATCCGGGAAGCGCGCCGCGTCGTAGGGCAGCTCCGCGCTGATGAGCGTGAACCTGCCGCCGGAGGCGTGGACCGTGCGCAGGACGGTATCGAGCACCGACGCATCGGCGCTTGTATAGTAGGCACTTCCGTGTGCCTCAGAGACCGCCAGAACGTGTCCCGCGTTTTGCACGAGCGCGGAGAGCGCTTCTGCGGACTGTCGGGAGTATATTTCGATGCCTGCGTCTTCGGGGAGCGCGCCCGCGTCCCGAAGCAGGGAGAGCGCGTATTGCATGGATTTCACTTCATTGTCGTAGGCGGTGAGGATGACGGTCTTCCGGTCGAATTGTGTGATCGGGAGGGTGTCGTTTTCGTTTTTGAGCAGCGTGATCGCTTTCTTTGCGAGCGCAAACTCCAAATTGTGATATATGTCGGATCCGACGGTGGAAAGCGCTTCGTTTACGCGCTGATCGATCGCAGACCCGTCGTACGGCGCAAGCAGACCGTGCGCCTGTTTCAGCTTTAAGATGCGGAGCACCGCCGCATCGATCTTTTTCATGGAAAGCTCGCCCGCGTCCGCGAGGCGCGTCAGCTCGGACAGATAGCGATCCAACGCGGCAAGTCCTGCCTGTGAGGAGAGATCCACAGGCATCAGGATCAGATCCGCGCCTGCTTCGATCGCGCGCCGTGCCGCATCGACGGGGGTAAAGTGTTTTGCGACTGCCGCCATATTCATTGCATCGGTGACGATCACGCCGTCAAAGCCCAGCTCGCCGCGCAGAAAATCGGTGAGGATCGTATGGGAGAGGGTGGCGGGCAGGGTGATCGCTTCGCCGTCGGCGGTGGAGACGGCGGTTTCGGTTTCGATCTGTGGATATCGGATATGCGCGGTCATCATCATTTCCGCGCCCGCCTCGATACAGGCGCGGAAGGGAACGAGCTCCGCTTCAAGCAGCTCGTCTTTTGTCCGTTCGGAGCGGGGGAGTCCCGTGTGGCTGTCGGTGGCGGTGTCGCCGTGACCGGGGAAGTGCTTCGGCACGCCGATCACGCCCGCGTTCCCGAGTCCGCGCACGAACGCCGCGCCCTGCTCCGCCGTGAGGTGCGGATCGTCCGAGAAGGAACGAAGCCCGATGACGGGATTTTCGGGATTGCTGTTCACATCGACAACGGGAGCGAAGTCCACGTGGATGCCAAGCGTACGCAGTTCGTTTCCGATGAGGGCTGCGGCGGAGCGGGTGTCGGCGGGGTCGCCGATCGCTCCGAGCGCCATATTGCCCGGCATCGCGCAGCCGCGTCCGAGCCGCGTGACACCGCCGCCCTCCTGATCGATCGCAAGCAGGAGCTGCGGACGATCCCCGACGGCATTTGCCCGCTGCATCGCGTCGGTCAGGCGCACGGTCTGTTCAATCTCCTTTGTGTTTTCCGCGAAGAGGATCACACCGCCGAAGCCGCGGCGCTCCAAAAGTCCGCGCAGGGCATCGGGAAGCTCCGTGACGGGAGCGCCTTCATAGTTCTGCAGAGCGGGCATCAGCATCTGCGTGAGCTTTTCCTCCGTCGTCATAGAGGCGAGCAGGCGGGTGCAGTCGTCCTCTGCGGCGGCGCAGACGGGTGTGAGCAGGAGCAGCAGAAGGATCGGGATCAGCGCGGCGGCGATCATTCTTTTCATAGCAGAAACTCCTTTGAAATGCAAAATGCAGAGTGCAAAGTGAAACCGGATGTGTTCCGCGGAGCGGAAGGGATTGGATCATCAAGACCCATTTTCTTTTGTCGCGCCAAAAGAAAACGGTTCTTGCACTCCAAAAGAAAAGGCGCTTGGTGCATTGCTGTAGGTGCGGAGGAAACTTTGCGGCGCGCAAAGATCGAATCGACTGTGCGTTGTGCTTCGCTGCCGCTGCTGCCATCCGCGCGAAAGTGCATACGGTTTACCGGCGGCGCCTTTGGCAGTTCCGATCTTCAGCCACAGCAGGCGGCTGTTTGGCTGCTGCGCAGTTCGTCGTGGGCTGCATCAGCGGCAGCGGCGCTTGGGGTAGAGTCAATGCAAATCACGCACGCCGGAGACAGACGGATGCACCGAAGGATCGTTTGCGTTTTTTCTTTTGGGCATCCAAAACCCTTTTCTTTTTGCAAG
>JAFVWG010000270.1 GCA_017501805.1 Oscillospiraceae bacterium | reverse complement strand
GCGGCGAAGAATGCCGCCGAGGACAACTACGCGGATTATCTTGCGGAACTGCTGACCATCAAAGAGGACAGCTTTTTAGAGGAATTGGACGATTTCAATGTGCAGGTGGAGTTTCGGCAGACACTGGAAACTTCCATTGCGTATATGCTTCTTACCCGCTGCGGCTATGACGCTTCTTTGTATCTGACCGCCGAGGATTTTCCCCATCTCTACGACTTCAATACCATTCCTACCATCACCCTGCTTGGCACAGCTTCCAGCGATATTTCGGAAATGCTGCTGCGTGAAATCGAACGCACGGTTAGAAGTTTGGAACGGGAAGAAAAAAACCAGGGCAAAAAATTTGCAAAAGAAAAAACCGCAGATAATAATATAAGCGAAGATAAGAACATACAGCACGATACGGAAAGGAGTGTTGAATATGGAACTGACATACAGACAGGTGGGCGATTACAGACTGCCGGAGCTGACCTTGCCGGAGGAACAGCCGGAGATTGGGAAATACGGCAGGATGCGCAAAGCGTATCTGAAAGCGCACCGGAAGGCGTACTACTCCACGCTGATGACGACCGGCAAGCTGATGACACATTTGGCGGAGGTCGAGCAGACAGCGCAAAGGCGGCTGGCGGAGATTACGAGCGCGATGGAGATGCAGGCCGGCGTGACGGAGGAACTGAAAGCCACGGATCAGATGAAGTGGGTAGGTCTGAAGAACAACATCCTGCAAGCAGCGGAGGAACAGATACTCCCCGAACTGATTTACAACTAAACACAGAACAAGGCGGCGATGAAGCAGAAACTTCATTGCCGCCTTTCGTTTCGGAAGAACTTATTTCCGAACTTTTATCCAGCGACAACTATCTGAAAGCCAAACGCCCGCAGATCATCCAGTATTTCCGCGAGAACACGGATGCGGATGCCCGCAGCGCATACATCAAGAGCATCTATAACGATGATTACAGTGAACTGCTGGTACTGGACAAACAGCGCATCGGCTATAAAAAGCTGGAACACGGACTTTGTATGTGGGAGGGCAGCTATCTGTCCCGTACATCAGAGTCCGTTTTTTCGTGGGATGCAGTACAGGAGTATATCGCCGGTCTGATTGACCGCAATCTGTACTTCCCGACGCAGCCCCTCCCTACGCTGAAAGGTGTAGCCGAGCAAATGTCCCTGTTCGATATGGGCAGCTTTGAAATGCCGGAAGCGGAAGCAATGCCGGCACCGAGAAAGCCTGCCTTTACTGTTTCACAGCAGGTTATTGATGAGGTGCTGGCAAGCGGCGGCAACGACAGCGAGAGCCGTCTGCGTATCTGCGCCTATTTCAAGAAAAACCACCGGCTGGGCGAAACTGCCGCTTTTCTGCAAAAGGAGTTTGGCAGCGACGGCAAAGGCTTCTATATCGGCGCGGAGCGTATCACAGCGCGGTACGAGCCGCAGGGCATCCGCATTGCCCAGGGCAGAACAGCCATTCACGCAAGAGAAAGCATTGTTGTGACCTGGGAACAGGCGGCGGAGCGTATTCGGACGCTGCTGAATGCCGGACAGTATATGCCCCAGGAAGAACTCGACCGCGTGGACGAATGGGAGCGCCATGACATTGCAAAACGGATTTGGAATTTGTACCGCGACGAGTTTGGCAACATTCCCGACGAGAGAAAATCAATCTCCATCAACTACCCATACCCCGATGATGTGGAGCTGATTGCCAGCGGCCTCACCAACCACAGCACCGTCAGAATTATTGCCGACAACATCCGTGATCTGATTCCGCTGAT
>JAFVWG010000037.1 GCA_017501805.1 Oscillospiraceae bacterium | reverse complement strand
GGAGGCAGAAACAATGAAAAAGTTTTTCGGTGTAATTTTGATTTTGCTGCTTGTTTTTGCCGTTATAAGAATTGCAACATCGACATACGAAAACATGAAGCGCAGAGATAACACTCCTGTGCAGGAACGGGAAACTGCGATCGGTGAAACGGGGGCAAATGCTGCTATAACCCCGATCTCTGTTGATGCTGTGAAAGGCATCACCGCGCGGGAAGCGGAAGCGTTGTGCTACGATTTTATGGGAGAAAAGGATGCAGATACCGGATTCGCATTTTCGTTCGGCACATCGGGAGCTGTTCAAAGAGGGGAAAAACAATACTACGTCATACGCGCCTTGTGGCTCGTAAACAACGATCACTTATCGTACATCGGAGACTTTTTTGTTTCGGCAGACGGCAAGGAAATTTATGACGGTGTCGTATCGGGGGACACGTATGAAATGATGGACCTTAAGTGGAAAAAGTGACGCTTGAACAGAAACCAGATTGATTGAGGGGAAGAATATGGAATTTGAAAAACTGATTACGGAACGGTATTCGGTCAGACAGTTCAAGCCGGAGCATTTGTCCGCGGAAGATCTTTCAAAAATTCTGGAGGCTGCCCATAAAGCGCCGACAGGCTGCAATTATCAGCCGCAGAGAATTCTGGTGCTGAATACCGAAAGCAGCTTGGAACAATTAAAAAAATGCACAAAATGTCACTTCAATGCACCGACTGCGATGCTTGTGTGCTACAATGAAGAGGAAAGCTGGAAAAGAGTTTATGACGGAGCGCTTTCCGCACCGGTGGATGCCGCGATCGTTGCGACGCATATGATGCTTGCCGCGCACGATCTGGGCGCGGGATGCTGTTGGGTCATGCACTTTGATCCTTCCATGATGAAGAAGGAATTCAACATTCCGGATCATATCAAACCGCTTGCCCTTCTGGTGATGGGCTACCCGGCGGACACATCGGAACCGCTTGATCTGCATCATTCATTCCGACCGCAGGAAGAACTTGTGCGCTATGATCGTTTTTAACAGGCTGATCATATTATAGAAACTGTATAAAAACATAGGAGGCAATTATGAACGTCTATCAGACAATTATTGACGCGGCACAGGCCGTTACACCCGAAATGGTATCCGTGAGAAGAGATTTCCACAAATACGCGGAAACCGGTTGGCTTGAGATGCGTACAGCTTCCATCATTGCAAGAAAGCTGAAGGACCTTGGCTATGAAGTTCTCATCGGAGAGGACGTATGCGAGCGCGATGCGCGTATGGGCGTTCCCTCGGATGAGGTCCTGAAAGCGGCTTATGAACGAGCCGTCAGTCAGGGCGCGGATCCCGAGTTTGTCAAGGCAACCGAGGGCGGCTTCACAGGCGTTATCGGCATTCTCAGATGCGGAGAAGGTCCCACGGTCGGAATGCGTTTTGATATTGACGCCCTTGGCGTCAATGAATCCACCGATGAAGACCATCTTCCGGCAAGAGACGGATATGCCTCCGTCAATGCCGGATCTATGCACGCGTGCGGTCACGACGGACACGCTGCTTCGGGTCTTGGCGTAGCCGCAGTGCTGATGCAGATCAAAGAGCACCTTCACGGAACGGTCAAGCTGATCTTCCAGCCGGGCGAAGAGGGCCTGCGCGGAGCCAAATCCATTGTTGAAAAAGGGCATCTTGACGATGTGGACTATCTGTTCGGCGCCCATACAACCGGTGAGGCGGCGGATGGCGGCGATGTCACGCCCGGCTCCTACGGTTCGCTGGCTTCCTACAAGTACGATGTTACCTTCCGCGGTCTTGCGGCACACGCAGGCGGAAGCCCGCATCTCGGAAAAAACGCCCTGCTTGCAGCCGCCGCGGCGGTAACAAATCTGTACGCGATCCCGAGACACGGCGCCGGCGCAAGCCGCATCAATGTCGGCAGGCTCATAGCAGGCAGTGGGCGCAATGTGATCGCGGACGAAGCATTTATGGAAATGGAAGTTCGCGGTGATACCACGGAGATCAACGAGTATGTAAGCGATTATGCAAAGCGCGTGCTGGAAAGCGCTGCGGCAATGCACGATTGCACGGTGGAGATCAAGCTGATGGGTGCGGCGCAGTCGCTCAACAGTGACGAGGATTTTTGTGAGCATATTGCAGCCGTGTGTACCGAAAAGCTCGGGATGAAGGTCACGGAAAAGCTTGCGATCAAGTTGGGCGGAAGCGAAGACGTTTCCTATATGCTCAACCGTGTGCAGAGCCACGGCGGCAAGGGGGCTTTCGTGCGCGTGCGCAGCAAGATGACAGAAAGCGCCCATAAGAGGAAATTTGACTTTGATGAAAGCTATCTGACAAAGGTTGTCAAGGTGTTCTGCGGTATGACCTACGATCTGATGAAGAAATAAGCGGCATCCGTGCCGCAGAGGACGATCCGTCCGACAAATACAAAAGCTGACCGAAAGAAGGAAATAATATGTCAAGAAAGCTTGATGCCGCATATAAGTTTGGATGCGGCAGATACATTCAGGAAGAAAACGCCATTGAAAATCATCTGTACAACGAACTGAAGCATTTGGGAAACAAGGTTCTGTTCGTTGCAAGGGATAACGGCTGCGGCGCCGCGATCGCCGGCATTCGGAAAGCGCTTGACGGCAAGGATGTCGCCTATGAGTTCAGAAGATTTGACAGTGTTCCGTGCATCGAAAATGCCGAGGAAATCGTACAGTATGTAACCGAGAATCATTTTGATATCGTTTGCGGTGTAGGCGGCGGTGTGATGGGCGATATCGTCAAACTGGTAGCCGACCTTGCGGATATCGCGCTTGTCCAGATCCCCACGTCTTCCGCGACCTGCGTTGCCGCGACACCGCTCAGCATTATGTATGACAGAGATACGCTCGCCTATAAGGGCGGATACATATGCAGAAGAGAAGCGGACGCGGTGATCACGGATACGACCATCCTGATCCGGCAGTCGGCGAGATTGTTCTGGGCAGGCATTATCGATTCAAAAGCGAAACTGATCGAGATCCAGCACTATTTTTCGAACGGAAAGTCTGTTCCGGTCGGTCTGGAGATGGCTTTGGCCGTTTCAAAGGAAGTCTATCATTTTTACGAACAGAATATGGCTGCGATGACGGAAGCGATCACCGAGAAGAAAATCACAAAGGAATTTGAACTGGCTGTCTTTTATGCGATCGCGGTAACCGGCATCATAAGCGGACTTTCCAAGAACTCGTCGCAGACAGCTTTGGGACATGGGCTTTACTACGCGGTAAGAACGCAGTTCTGCGAGGAGGCAAAGACCTTCCTGCACGGCGAGATTGTCGGAGTCGGTCTGATCGTTCAGCTGGCGTTCAACGGTCTTCCGCACGAGCCTATGGCGGAACTTCTTCGGGAGATGAAGCTTCCCGCAACCGTTTCGGAGATCGGCATTGCGCCCAATGAGAAAAACCTGCAGTTCTTTATGGATTGGTTCGGCAACAGCGAACACGTGGATCGCGAGGATGCGACCCAGATGGCAGAACTAAAAAAAGCTCTGATGCTGATCTGGAAATGATCCATCGTATGGAAAAAACCGTTATAACGAAAAAACAACTGCTCTCGCAGCTGGAAGCGTTTCGACACGCTCAGGGGAGGATCGTTACGGTACATACTTCTCTGAAAGCGGTCGGAGAGATCGAAGGCGGCGGAGAAACCCTCCTGTCCGCGCTGATCGATTTCTTTACACGGAACGATGGGCTTCTGTGCGTACCTACGCATACGTGGGACCGGGATGTGTATGATCTGAGAACGGCGTATTCCTGTATCGGCGTGCTTCCGCAGCTTGCGGCGGCACATCCCGATGCCGTAAGGACCCTGCACCCCACGCATTCCATGGCGGTGTTCGGAAACCGAGAGAAGGCAGTGCGGTTCGCAGAGTATGAGGCGATCGCCGACACACCCACAAATCCCAAGGGCTGCTACGGAAAGCTTTTTCGTGAGGACGGCTATGTTCTTTTGATCGGCGTGGGACAGGATAAAAACACCTATATCCATTGCGTGGAGGAATTCCTGAACACACCGCATCGTCTGACCGGGAGCAAGGTGGAAAAGCGGATCATTCATACGGACGGGACCGAGGAGAAGCGGCATTTATACTGGTTCGATGAGACGATCCCCGACGTTTCCGTTTATTTTCCGAAGTTCGAAAAACCTTTCCGTCATTACGGCTGTATTGAGGACGGAACCATCGGAAATGCAAAGGCGCAATTGTGCGGCGCGAGAAAAATGTACTCGGTCATAGAAAAAATTTATAAGAACAATGCTTTTGGAGAACTGCTGGATAATGACCTGCCGATCGATCAGGCGCTTTATCTGTAAAAGAAACAGGCTTTTCGCGCGGCAGCTGTATGATACGGCCGTTGCGGCAGGGGCGTCGGAATTTGTTAAAAGGCAGTAGGAAATACATATGAAAAACATAAGAAAAATAACGCTTTCCGCCATGTTCCTCGCGATTGGGGCGGTGCTGCCCTTTCTGACGGGTCAGCTGAAGGAAATAGGCGACACGTTGCTTCCGATGCACATTCCGGTCATGCTTTGCGGACTGATATGCGGCTGCGGATACGGAGGCACAGTCGGACTGATCCTGCCCTTCCTGAGGGCGGTAACGTTCGGAATGCCGCCTGTTTACCCCAATGCGGTATGGATGTCCCTTGAGCTTGCCACCTACGGCTTTGTGATCGGTTTCCTGTATGTTTCCTTTCAGAAAAAGCAGCTGTGGTGGTTATATTGCAGTCTTGTTTCGGCTATGTGCGCAGGACGCGTCGTCTGGGGCATATCAAAGGCGGTTTTGCTCGGCATGTCCGGAAAAGCATTTACCGTTCAGGCGTTTGTGGCAGGGGGATTTGTCGATGCCATACCCGGGATCGTATTACAGCTTGTTTTGATCCCCGTCATCATCCGATTGAAAGACACTGTATTGGAAAGGTTGAAAAAAGCATGACGAAAGAGATCCTTTTTCCGTATGGCAAGGAAAAACTGAAATATGCATTTGACGAAAAAGAGCTTGCCGGTGTTCTGACATCATCGATCGAAGGATACAAGCCGGAGTTTGATGAGGTCACACTGGTAAAGAAAGCATTGGAAGAGCCGATCGGGTCCGCCAAATTATCGGAACTTGCCAAAGGGAAAGACAATGTTGTGATCATAGCCAGCGATCACACGCGCCCGGTCCCGAGCAAGATCATTATGCCGCTGATGCTTGAGGAAATCAGAAAAGGAAACCCCGAAGCGAAGATCACGATCCTGATCGCGACCGGCTGTCACAGAGGGACGACAAAGGAAGAACTGATCTCGAAATTCGGTGAAGAAATTGTCGAAAACGAACAGATTTACATCCACGATTGCGACGAGCGCGAAAAGCTGACGAATATCGGTGTTCTGCCCTCGGGCGGAGTCTGCGAAGTCAACTCCATCGCTGCTGAAGCAGACCTTCTGGTTGCCGAAGGCTTTATTGAGCCGCACTTCTTTGCCGGCTTCTCCGGCGGAAGAAAGAGCGTCCTGCCGGGAATCGCGGGACGTACCACGGTTCTCGCAAACCATTGCTCCGAGTTTATCAATCATCCGAATGCAAGAACCGGTATTCTGGAGAATAATCCGATTCACGAGGATATGCTGTGGGCCGCAAAGAAGGCAAAACTGCAGTTTATCGTCAATGTGGTTCTGAACTCCGAAAAGAAAGTCATTTACGCGGTTGCGGGCGACCTGGAGGAAGCGCACAAAAGGGGAACGGACTTTTTGTCCGCACAGTGCGGAGCAAAAGCGGTGTATTCCGACATTGCGATTTCGACGAACGGCGGATATCCGCTCGACCAGAATGTATATCAGGCTCCCAAGGGAATGACCGCTGCGGAAGCCACCGTAAAGCAGGGCGGCGTTATCATTATGCTCGCATCTTCGACGGACGGCACCGGCGGCGACCATTTCTATCATCAGCTTGCGGATGAAGCGGATATCAACAAAATCATGGATATGTTCCTGCAGCGTGATCGCAACGCAACGGTTCCCGACCAGTGGCAGGCACAGGTTATGATCAGAGTGCTGATGCGCGCAACCGTTATCTACATTTCCGAGATGGAGGACGCCATGATCGAGAAAATGCATATGATCCCGGCGCATTCCATTGACGAAGCGATCAAAAAGGCAAAAGAGATCCTCGGCAAAACGGATGTGACGATCACGGCGATCCCCGATGGTATTTCGGTAGTTGTGCAGAGATAAAATGATTTCTGCGCAGCTCTATCCGGATGATACAGTCTTTATAGAAAGCGTATGAACAAAGGAGACGATCGGAATTGGAGCTTTGGATAATTTTTGTTTTATTATACGGCATATTCAAAGGTGCCCGTAATCCGATCAAGAAGAAAATACTCGAAAAGCACGATTTGCTGAGCACGTTGTTTGCATATACATTCTTCGGCTTCCTGATGACGGTTCCGATGGCGCGCGATGTCTTTTCCCTTGACGCGGAAACATTTGCGCTGATTGCCTTGAAGTCTTTTATGCTTTTCTTTGCGTGGATCGCAACGTTCGCGGCGGTGAAAAAACTGTCGGTCGGTTTTTACAGCGTGATGGATCTGTCCCGTGTGGTTTTCTCTACGCTGATGGGCGTGATTTTTCTGCACGAGAGTCTTACGGTAAAAGGGGTCATAAGTCTGCTCCTTGTTATTACCGGCCTGTATCTTGTGAACCGGCAAAAGGACGGACCCGACGGAAAAACTGAGGGGCGCTATGTATGGCTTGTTCTCTTTTCCTGTCTTCTGAATGCGACGTCCGGGATTGTGGACAAGTATCTCATGGCAACAAAAGCGATCAGCAGTATCCAGCTGCAGTTCTGGTTTATGCTGATGCTTTCTGCAATGTATTACATATACATCCGCATCAAAGGGCAAAAAGTCGACCTTGTCGGCTGCGCAAAAAATCCCTATGTTTATCTTCTGAGCTTTCTTCTGATCGCGGGTGACCGCCTGCTCTTCATTGCCAATTCCTATGCGTCAAGTCAGGTGACGGTCATGACGCTTCTGAAGCAAAGCTCGGTCATTGTGGCGATCCTGATCGGGAAGTTTGCTTACGGAGAAAGAATTGCGCGAAAGCTTTTGTGTGCCGGAATTATCGTTTCCGGAATCGTGCTGGCTGTCGTTTGAGAAATACGAACGGGAGAGAAGTGCTGCAGGGAGATCCTTTCTCTGCTCGTCTCGGGTCTGCAGAACTAAAGAATGGTTTGAATAATTTAAATATTTATTTATATCAAAGGAGAGACAGGTATGGATTTACAGAAGTTTTCCAATGAAAAGTTTGATGAGCTTTTAAAGCTGCATCGAGAGCTTTGCGTCATTCCGGCTCCCTCGCATTTTGAGGATGAAAGGGCAAAGTATGTATTAAAATATCTGAAAGACGCCGGAATTGACAATGCTTACATAGATGAAGCGAAGAATGTCATATGTACCTTGGGTGAGCCGAGTGAAAAAATGATCGTTTTTATGGCGCATACAGATACAGTGTTCCCCATGGATACGCCCCTTGATTACATAGACGACGGAGAAAAGATCCACTGCCCCGGTGCCGGAGACGATACGGGCAGTTTGGCCGGTATGCTTACCTGCGTAAGATATATGGCGGAACATAATATTGTGCCGAAAAAGACACTGATGTTCGTTGCCAATTCGTGCGAAGAAGGTCTTGGAAACTTAAAGGGAACACGACAGCTGTTCAAAGATCACGGCGACAAAATAGAATACCTTTACACGTTTGATTCAAAACCGGGCGGTGTTACCAATAAAAGTGTTGGCTCACACAGATACAAGGTAACCGTCTTGACAGAGGGCGGTCATTCTTTCGGCGCATTCGGAAACCGCAACGCGATCAATGTTCTTGCAGGAATTATCAATGAAATTTATAAAATTGAGGTTCCGGTAATTGAAAACAGCAGAACCACCTATAATGTCGGTACTGTTGAAGGCGGCACAAGTGTGAATACGATCGCGCAAAATGCATCCATGCTGTGCGAGTACCGTTCCGACAATGTTGAGTGTCTTGCCGTTATGGAAAAGAAATTCAGCGATATTTTTGAAGCGGCAAAAAACAATTGCCTTGAACTCAAGGTCGAGCTTGTCGGAAACCGTCCGTGCATGAGCAAAGATATGGATATGGAAAAGCTTCAGAAAATTACAGACCGGGCAAAGAATATCCAGTCAAAGCATTTTGCCGTAAACGCAATAGAAAAATCCGGCTCAACGGACTGCAATATTCCGCACTCGATGGCGATCCCTGCTGTAGCGCTTGCAAATTATAACGGCGGCGGAACGCATACACGAGAAGAATGGGTGGTTAAAGAATCCTTCAAGCCGGGACTCAGAGTCACTATGGAGCTTATCCTGACCGAGGGTGAATTGTTATAATTGCATACAAAATGTTTTGTATCTCGGAGATAGATAACGCGTTGGGCGAGAAACTGCATCAAAATACAGTCTTGACATAATCGATTAAAAAACCCGGGAGGTGCGCTATGCTGCGTCTGTTCCTGTCGCCGGATCACATTACGCTTCGTGATTCGATCCTTAGCCAAATATTCGACCGAGTGTCCGCCCGAAAGGGCGGACAGCTTCTCATTGTTCCGGAGCAGTATTCGTTCGATATGGAACGCAGGCTCGCATCCGGCGGTGCGGAGGTCTGCCTCTTTGCGGAGGTGCTCAGCCTGTCCAGGCTTGCGGGACGCGTGGAGAGCCTTTACGGCGGAACGGCGCAGCTGTGGCTCGATCAGGGCGGTCGTCTGCTCACGGCGGATCTCGCTGTGGATCAGGCGTTTCCGCGGCTGAAATTCTATGCCTCCGTCTGCCGCAAGCCGGAGTTTCTGGAGCGTTTTCTTTCCGCGGTCGATGAATGGGAGGGGTACAATATCACGCCCTCCGATCTTATTCGCGCGGCGGAGCGCTTCGACGGACGCTTCGCGCAGAAGCTGCAGGAGCTCGGCTTGCTCTATGAGAGCTACCGTACCGCGTGCGGACTTGCGCAAGATCCGATCCTGCGGCTTCGAAATCTCTGCGACACCCTCGAGGATGTGGATTACCTCGCGGACAAGGATCTGTATGTTTATGGTTTTTCGGACTTTACGGCTCTGGAATATGAGATCCTTGAAGCCTGCATTTCCAATGCCCGAAGCGTTACGCTTGCGCTTCCGTGGGAGGAGCGGAACGATGGCGAGCCGCTCTTTTCCGAGACCGGACGGCTTCGGCAGAGTCTTGCCGCGTTCTGCGAAAGAGCGGAGCTCCCGATCGAAGTGTCGGAGCTCTCCGTCACGCGCGAGCGCCCCGCAGGCCTTGCCGCGGTGCAGGACAGAGCTGCCGAAGGAAAAAAGGATGATCCTCCTTCCGACGATGGGAGCGTGCGTTTTACCGCATACGCATCTGTCGAGCAGGAGTGCCGCGCGGCAGCGGCAGAGATCCGGTCACTGATGCGTACCGGTGTCCGCTGCAGAGATATTGCGATCGCCTGTGCCGATCTCGGGACGTATGGCGCGATTTTACGGAATGTTCTTACGCTGGCCGAGATCCCGCACTATGTTTCGGGAAAAACGTCGCTGGCGGACTCCGGCGGTGCGGAGATCGTTCTGCTTGCGCTGCGTGCGGTGACGGGCGGAATGGAGCGCGAGGCGGTTCTGGATTATCTGAAGTCCGGCGTGACGGAAGAATCCGTTTGCGACCGTCTTGAAGGCTATGCTTATCTCTGGAATGTGAACGGTGCGCGCTGGTTTGAGGAGTGGAAGAAGCATCCGCGCGGGATCGGTCTGAGTTTTGAGGAGTCCGACCTTGCCGGCCTTGCCGCGCTCAATGCAGATCGTAAACAGGCGATGCAGCCGCTTCTGCAGCTGAAAAACGCACTTTCAAACGCGGACTGTGTCGGCGATATGGTCCGCGCCGTATACGGCTTTATGGAAGCGGTCTCTCTGCGCGAACGTCTGCAGACGCTGTCGGAACGCTTCGCGGAAAGCGGTGAACTTGCTTACGCACAGCAGTATGAGCAGGTCTTCGATCTGCTTCTGGATGCGCTGGAGCAGATGTATCTGGTCGACGGCGCGCAGGTCAAAAAAGCGGACGATTTTTGTGCGCTTCTCGAGCGGTTGTTTGCCCGTTTCGGGATCGGCACCATCCCTTCCACGCTCGATCAGGTGCAGATCGGAGACGTTGCCGCGTTCCGCGGACGCAGTGTTTCCCACCTGATGATCCTCGGCGCGTCGGAAGGCGTTTTCCCGGCTTTTGGCTCGGAGCACGGCATTTTTACCGAAGCGGAGCGAAACAGTCTGCTCCTTTCCGGAATGACGCTTGCACCGCTGCGGGCGGACCGCGTCGAGCGGGAACTGTCCGGCGTTTGGCAGACGATCCGCAGCGCGGAGCGGTCTCTGCGCATAAGCTGTTCGGGCGATGCGCCTTCGTCGCTGCTGACAAAGATCGCAAAGCCCTTCGGCGGTCTGCAGTTGGCCGAGCCGATGCAGCAGCCGTTGAATACGGAGGAGGCTGCGGGTGAATATCTTCGTGCAGGGCTTGCGGAGGAGGCTCCCGAGACCTTGCGGGATGAGATCATGAAACTATCTCCGCACCTGCGTGAATCGCTGGGGGCGCTTTCCGAACAGAGCGTTCTCTCGCTCTATGGGAGGGAGATCTCGCTCAGCCCGACGAAAACGGATCTGCTTGCATCGTGCAGATTCTCCTATTTCCTCAAATACGGTCTGCGTGCGCAGGAACAGCGCCGCGCGGAGCTCGATCCCGCCGCATTCGGTACCTTTGTGCACGATGTGATGGAGAAGACCGTCGGTGCGGTCAGAGAGCGCGGAGGCTTCCGTGCGCTCGGTGAGGACGCCTGGCGTCCGATCGCAGAAAAGGCGGTGAGCGACTATGTGACCACGGCGCTGCGTGATCTGGGAGACGATGACAGGACAAAATATTTCCTCGACCACGCGAAGCGCGAGATTATGGCGGTCACGGAGGATCTTGCAAGGGAGCTTCGCGGCTCGGCGTTTGAGCCGCAGGCGGAAGAACTCAAATTCGGACCCGGTGAAGCGGTCCCCACCGTCATTGCGCAGGGCGAAAATGCGACCGCTGCGCTGCGCGGCACGGTCGACCGTGTGGATCTTTTCAAAAGCGAAGCAGGAGATTACCTCCGTGTCGCGGACTATAAGACCGGCAAAAAGGTCTTTGACTACGCGGAGCTTGAGATCGGTCGCGGAATGCAGATGCTGCTTTACCTCTTTGCGCTGAAAAACAGCGGGCTTTACGGAAAGGAAGTACGCCCTGCGGGCGTGCTCTACCATCCCGCACGATTTGTCTTTGAAGATATGAAAGAGGACCCCACGCCCGAAAAGCTATTTGAGAAGCTGATGGAGCAGCACAAACGAAAGGGTGTTGTGCTGAATGATCCCACCGTGCTTGCGGCGATGGAGAACGATCTGTCTTCGCCCAAATATCTGCCGCTGAAGAAGGATAAGAACGGCGAACTTGTCGGCGATCTTGCCGATGCCCGCGAAATGGAAGCGCTGGAAAAATACGTCTATCAGAAGCTCGGCGCGTTTGCGGACGAAGTATTTTCGGGAGACGTAACGCCGAAT
This sequence comes from Oscillospiraceae bacterium, assembly GCA_017501805.1. Lineage (GTDB taxonomy): Bacteria > Bacillota > Clostridia > Oscillospirales > Oscillospiraceae > RGIG3566. The sequence goes on along the minus strand of JAFVWG010000037.1, from coordinate 5,309 downwards.
CCTTACAACCCCGAAGACATCGGCGGTGCGTGTACATACTGCGCGTTTTCCAATGTGTGTCAGAAGGACGTGCTGAAGATTGACCCGCGAAAACTGAAGAGTGTAAAAAACAGAGAGTTCTTCGCGAAAATCATGCCGGAGGAGGAAGAAGATGGCTGAGCTGACTATGACGAGCGGTCAAAAGACCGTCATTGAACACAGCGGCGGCGCGCTGTTGGTCTCCGCTGCGGCGGGCTCCGGCAAGACCTTCGTTCTTGTGCAGCGTCTGCTTCGTATGATCTGCGATCCTGTCTCTCCGTGCAATGTGGACGATTTTCTGATCATCACCTTCACCAAGGCGGCGGCTGCTGAGCTGCGCGTCAAGATCCGCGATGCGATCGCGGAGCGGCTTTCGGATGAACCCGAAAACACGCATCTTCGCCGCCAGCTCACACGGATCTATCTTGCCGAAATTTCCACGGTACACGCCTTCTGCGGTGAGATCCTGCGGGATTATGCGTACCTTTTGGATATTTCCTCAGACTTTGTGATCTCCGATGCCACGCAGACAAAGCCCCTGCGCGAAAAAGCGCTGGACAGCGTGCTTTCGGCGGCATACGCGGCGCGGGACACTTCCCCCGAAGCCGCAGCGATGCTGGAATCGTTCGCGCCGCTTCGCAATGACAATAAGCTCAGAGAGCACATTCTCTCGCTTTATGAACATCTTTGCTGTCACGCATTCCCGGAGACCTGGGCGGAGGAATGCCGCCTCGCGATGCGGACAGACGGTGTGACGGATGTTTCGCAGACGATTTGGGGAGGATATCTTCTGCAGGAAGCGAAGCGCAGCCTGCGCGCACAGGCGGAGCTGATGGAGAAAGCCTGCGAGGTGATCGAGCGCACACCGGAGCTGGAACGCTATCTGCAGGTATTTTCCGAGGAAGCGGAAATGATCCGAAAGCTCTCCACATTTGAGCGCTGGGACGATCTGCGCGCGGCTTGTCCCATTTCCTTCGGTCGTATGCCTGCAATTCGCGTCAAAGATGCAGCAGAGGAAAAGAACTTCGTCAAGGCAATTCGCGATCAGGTGAAAAAGGACGTAGGAAAGGCGCTCGAACCGTTTTTGCGCGGCTCGGGAGAGCTGCTTGCGGATATCCGGCGGATGCGTCCTGCGCTCTGCGGACTTCTCGATGCGGCGTTTGCATTCAGAAAGGCATTCATCAAGCTCAAGCGCGGAAGCCGACTGATGGACTACAACGATCTTGAGCACGAGACGATCCGCCTGCTGACGAACGGCGAGAAAGGCGGACGTACGGAGGTCGCCGAAGAGATATCAAAACGCTACCGCGAGATCATGGTCGACGAGTATCAGGACACCAACGAAACGCAGGACACGATCTTCCGTGCGATCTCCCAAAAGGGAAAGAATCTCGTAATGGTCGGCGATGTCAAGCAGTCGATCTATCGCTTCCGCAATGCCGATCCCGGGATTTTTCTTGAAAAATACAACGCTTATGAGACAGAACCGAAGGAAAACAATGCGGACAGGAAGGTGTTTCTGTCGCACAACTTCCGCTCCCGCCCGGAGATCCTCGATGCTGCGAATTTCGTTTTTTCCACAGTGATGAGTCCGGAGGTCGGCGATGTGGAGTACGGCGAGGATGAGGCCCTGCGCCCGAACCCGTTTGCCGACTATCCCGCTGTACCCGGTGATGCCGTCGAGCTGCATCTGATCGATGCGAAGGACGCGGCGCTTTCCAAAGAGGAGGCGGAGGCGGAGTTTGTCGCAGACAGGATCCGTTCACTGCTGGACGGAGAAAACTACATATACGACAAGAACGTTCTGCGGCGCATCCGCGCGGAGGACATCGCCATTCTGGCGGGCTCTCTGGCAACGCCCGCGCCGTATTATATCCACGCGTTGGAAAAACGCGGAATTGTCTGCCATTCCAACCGCTCCAAGAACATTTTGGGTACGACCGAAGTGCAGACGCTGATCGCGTTTCTGCGCGTTGCCGACAATCCGCATAATGATGTCCCGCTGCTTGCCGCGCTGGCATCTCCCATCGGCGGTTTTACCGCGGACGAGCTTGCGGCGATCCGCTGCTCCGACAAGCGATCGGATCTCTTTGACGCGCTTGTGAAGCGTGCGGAAACGGATCGCAAAGCACGCGATTTTACGGAGAAGCTCGCTATGCTTCGGGAGCGCCGCCATTGGCTGGAAACGGATGATTTCCTGGATCTTCTCTGCGCGGCGTTCCGCTTTTTCCCGATTTTCGGCGCAATGAAGGACGGAGAGATCCGCTGTGCGAATCTGCGCAGCTTCCTGCAGACACTCCGCGGCGGAAAACTTGGAAAAGATCGTCTCACGGCGATGCTGCGTCGGATCGATGCGCTTCTCGAGAGCGGAGAGAGCCTTTCGGGTGCCTCCGGAACAGCGGCGCAGGGCGTTACGATCATGACCGTACACGCCTCAAAGGGACTGGAATTTCCGATCGTTTTTCTCTGCGACCTGTCCAGACAGTTCAATCTGGAGGACAGCAAGGGCTCGCTCCTTCTGGATTCCGGGCTGTATCTCGGCTGCAAGGCCGTTGATACGGAGCGCCTGCTGACACTGCCGACAACGCAGCGCAATGCAATTGCTCTGAAGCTGCGGAAGGACAGCATTTCGGAAGATCTGCGCCTTTTGTATGTGGCAATGACCCGACCGAAGTGCCGCCTGATTATGACTTATGCCTCGGCGATGCTTGCGGGAAAACTGGAAAAAACTGCGATCTACGCAGAGCGGCCGCTTTCCGCCGTGGTATCGGGTTCGGTCTCCTCAATGGGAGACTGGATTCTGTATGCCGCCGCCCTGCGTCCCGAAGCGCCGGAGGGGCTTCGATGCCCTGCACCGATCGAGCGTGCGGGTGCTGCGTGGCGCATCGAACTGCACCACGCGGACGAGATCGTTTCTTCCGATGCAGAGAAAAACAGCGAACGCCCGTTCTGCGCACCGGATCTTTCCGCGCTCGACCGAAGCTATGATCTGCGTGCATCCCGTGTCCCGACAAAGCTCACGGCGACACAGCTCAAGGGGCGGTCGCCGGATGCGGAGATCGCGGAATACGCGGTTCCTGCCGTTTCACAGCGAAACACGTCCGCACGCGATCGGGTCTTTAACCCCGAGAAGACTGCGCTTTCACCGACGGAGCAGGGAACTGCGCTGCATCAATTTATGCAGTACTGCGACTATGCCGCCTGCGGCGATACCGCGGGCGTGGAAGGGGAAAAGCGGCGTCTTCTGGAACAGCGCTTTCTGACCGAGCGCCAGCTTGCGGCTGTGGACACGCAGAAGGTCGTGCGTTTCTTCCAAAGTGAACTTGGGAAACGGGTCGTCGGCGCGCCCTTTGTGCGGCGCGAGTTCAAATTCTCCCTACTTTCCGATGCGGGACGCTATGTAGCGGACGGCAACGGGGAAGAGCTGCTCCTGCAGGGCGTTATCGACTGCTATGTGGAGACGGACGAGGGGATCATTCTTGTGGACTATAAGACCGACCGCGTCCGTCCCGGTACGGAGTCGGAACGCGCCGAGGCTTACAAACCGCAGATTTTCGTCTACGCCGCAGCACTTCGGGAGATCCTGCATAAGCCGGTCATCCGAAGCTGTCTCTACTTCTTCGAGACGGGCACGGCGATCGATATTTCCATATAACAAAAAGGCGGATCGTACGATCCGCCCTTTTGTTTATCTGCAGTTGGAAGAGTCACTACCGGACTTCTTTTCGGACTGCGTCTTCTGTTCCTGCGTCTGATTCTGCTTCTGATTCTTGTTCGACATAGTATTTCCTCCTATTGTGCGGAATCCCGCTGTGGGTAGTATGACCGATTTTCCGGGATCCATTCACGCTTTATCCTTCGATCGGAAGACGAGCGAGGCGAGAAAGCCGAAGAAGACTGCCGCCGAGATCCCTGCGGCACAGCTTTTCAGTCCGCCGATGAGTACGCCGAGAAAACCATCCTCACGAACCGCTTCGCGCACGCCCTTTGCCAGAATATGCCCGAAGCCTGTCAAGGGCACGGTCGCGCCCGCTCCCGCCCAGTCGACGAGCGGTTGATAGAGCCCGACCGCACTGAGGATCACACCCGCCACGACATAGGAGACCAGGATCCGTGCCGGTGTGAGCATCGTTTTATCGATCAAAATCTGACCGATCAGGCAGAGCAGACCGCCGACGAAAAATGCTCTCAAGTATTCCATTCAATATCCCTCCGCGTGGATCGCGACCGCGTGACAGACGCCGGGAACAGACTCGCCCTGCTGTGTGGAGAGCGGGGAGAGCAGCGCGCCTGTCGCGCAGAAGAGAATTCGATGATATTGCCCTGCCTGCATCTGCCGGAGCAGATACCCGCAGAGCGTGGAGGCGCTGCAGCCGCAGCCGGAGCCTCCTGCGTGTACGTCCTGCCGCTTGGCGTCAAAAATGGCGCAGCCGCAGTCGAAATGGCGCTTTTTCAGCTCGATCCCATCCTTGTGAAACAGGTCGCACAGGATGCGGCTGCCCGTTTCACCGAGATCTCCCGTCACGATCAGATCATAGTCCTCCGGGCGGAGCGAGAGATCGCGGAAATGCGCGAGGATGGTGTCGTAGGCGGCGGGAGCCATCGCCGCACCCATATTGTTCGCATCCTTCACGCCGAGATCGACGATCCTGCCGATCGTCGCGGAGGAGAGATACGGACCTTTCCCGCCCGGATTCTTCCGCAGAAGCAAGCAGCCTGCTCCCGTGACAGTCCACTGCGCCGTCGGCGTTCGCTGGCCGCCGTAGCTGAGAGGGAAGCGATACTGCCGCTCCGCACCCGCAAAATGCGACGAGGTCATCGCCGCCGCACGGCTTGCATATTCTCCGTCGATTGCGATGCCTGCGAGCAGCAGGCTCTCGGCCATCGTCGAGCAGGCTCCGTAGAGACCGAGGAAGGGGATCCCCGTGTCACGCAGGCAGAAGCTGCTGCCGACGCATTGGTTCAGCAGGTCTCCTGCGAAGAGCATATCGATCTGATCGTTTCCGATCCCTGCTTTCCGTCTTGCGTGCTCCAGAGCAAGCTCCTGCATCCTGCTCTCGGCCTTTTCCCACGACGGCTGACCGAATTTCGTATCTTCACCGATTTGGTCAAACCACGCCGCTAGCGGCCCTTCGCCCTCTTTTTTGCCGACAACGGAGGCGAACGCCTCGATCTGCGGTCTGTTCGTCAGCAGAATACTCTGCCCACCGGCTTGTTTTCCCATAGTTCACGCTCCTTTTTTCCTAGTGTGTGAATTCTTCGGGAAAATAAACATAAAAAAGCTATTTGGT